>NZ_BCPP01000704.1:0-3832 GCF_016586125.1 Burkholderia sp. E168m23 | reverse complement strand
GTGAAATCCGCGGTCGAGGCGGCGCATTCATTCGTGCGTGGTCGATTTCCGGAGCCGCTGGAGAAAACCGATCTCGACGGGGCTGCGCTCGATACCCGTGTGTTTCACACGCTGGTGCGCATGCGGCAAGGCGTGCCGCACATGGAGCGGCGGCCACGCGATCGTGATGAACGACACGGAGGCACCCCGCAAGCCGTTTGCGGGGGAGGGCGGCTACGCTCCATTGAGTTGAAGAACGCGCTCGCGGTTGCGGCAAAATACCGGGCATGCGAACTCGCCGTGCACGCCACGCCACGCGATGCAAACGGCGGCGATTTCATACCTTGACGATGGAGCAACAGATCATGCAGGACAACCGGTACGCGCGGCACGTCTTCGCGTTCAATGGCGACGCGGACGGCCTGTGCGCGCTTCAGCAATTGCGGCTCGCCGAACGCGTGCACGGCACGCTCGTGACCGGCGTGAAGCGCGACATCCGGCTGCTCGAGCGCATCGACGCGGGTGCGGGCGACATCGTCACCGTGCTCGACGTGTCGCACGACCAGAACCGCGACGCGTGCGCGCGGCTGCTGCGCGACGGCGCGACGGTTCGTTACTTCGACCATCACTTTGCCGGCGAGCTGCCCGACCATCCGCGTTTCGACGTGCATATCGACATGGCGGCCGACGTCTGCACGAGCGCGATCGTGAACCGCTATCTCGGCGGCCGGTACGTGCGCTGGGCGATCGTCGCCGCCTATGGCGACGAACTGCCGGCGCTCGGCGACGCGCTGGCGCGCGAGCATGGCGTCGACGAAGCCGAGCGCTGCATGCTCGCCGAACTCGGGCGCTATCTGAACTACAACGCATACGGCGAGTGCGTCGGCGATCTGCATTTCGATCCGGCGACGCTCGCGGACGCGATGCTGCCGTGCATCGATCCGCTCGATTTCGTACGCGACACGGCGGTGTTCGCCGCATTGCGCGACGGTTACCGCGACGACATGGCGCGCGCGTGCGCGCTCGCGCCGCTGCGCGAGGTGCCGGGCGCGACGCTGGTCCGGATGCCCGATCATCCGTGGGCGCGGCGCGCGACCGGCATGCTCGCGAACGAGCGGATGCGCAACGCACCGCATGCAGCGCTCGCGGTGCTGTCGCCGCGCGCGGGCGGCGGGCTGGTCGTCAGCGTGCGCGTGCCCGACGGCCGGCCGATCGGCGCCGACGAGTTCTGCCGCGGCTTCGCGACCGGCGGCGGGCGCAAGCGCGCAGGCGGCATCAATCATCTGCCGGAAGACGAGTTCGACGCATTCGCCGAGCGCTTCGAGGCCGCGTTCCGGCTCGATTGACGCGACGCATCGTCGACCGGATCAGCCGGCCGCACCGGCGAGCACGGTCGGCCCGTCGAGCGGCCGTGGCCTGCCTCGGTGCGTTCGGCGTTGCGTCAGCCGTGCGCGGTGTGCACGAGCCGGTCGACGTATCCCCGACTGAGAAACCTTCCGGGCGTGCTGCCGGTCGGTAGCGCGACTTCCATCGGATTGAAGCGGATCGTGTGCTCGAGCGCGGTGTCGCACGTGGCGTGCCGGCCATGACGGCCGGCGTCGACACCGTGCAGCGCAGCCGCGACAATACGCGTCTCCTTTTGCTTTCGCCATCGAGGTGCCTGCCCGTGTCTGCCAAGCCGTCCGTTGCTCCCGCGATCGTCTGGTTCCGCGACGATCTGCGCGTGACCGATCAGCCCGCGCTGACGCGCGCGGTCGAATCCGGCCGGCCACTCGTCTGCGTGTTCGTCGACGACACGGGCGCCGGCGCCGGGCCCGCGCTCGGCGGCGCGGCGCGCTGGTGGCTGCACGGGTCGCTGGCCGGGCTCGACGCCACGCTCACGCGTCATGGCGGGCGCCTGCTGCTGTTGCGCGGCGACGCGCAGCGGGAGATCGAGCGCGTCGTCGGTGACACGGGCGCGGCAGCCGTGTACTGGAACCGCCGCTATGCGCAGCCGCAGCGCGACGCGGACGCGGCGCTGAAGGCGTCGCTCAAGGCGCGCGGCGTGGCGGTCGAGAGCAGCAACGGCAGCCTGCTGAACGAGCCGTGGGAAGTGCTGACGGGCAGCGGCGGCCCGTACCAGGTGTTCACCGCGTACTGGCGCGCGGCGCGCCGCGATCGCACGGTCGCCGCGCCGCTGCCGGCACCCGAGCGGATCGCGTTCCATCCGTGGCCGCAAGCCGTGCGCGACCGCGCGCTGGCGCTCGATGCACTTGCGTTGCGTCCGCATGCGCCGGACTGGGCCGGCGGCCTGCGCGATGCGTGGCCGGCGCCGGACGAAGCCGGCGCGCTCGCGCGACTCGACACGTTTCTGACGACCTCGCTCGCCGGCTATGCGGATGCGCGCGACCGTCCCGACCGCCCCGCGACGAGCCGGCTGTCGCCGTTCCTGCGTTTCGGCAACGTGTCGCCGCGACAGGTGTGGCATGCGGTGCAGGGCGCCGCGAATGCAGGCGGCGCGGCATATGCGGCGCACGCCGACAAGTTCCTGAGCGAACTCGGCTGGCGCGAATTCAGCTACACGCTGCTGTATCACTTCCCGGCGCTCGCGACCGACAATTTCCGTGCGCAATTCGATGCAATGCCGTGGCGCGACGATCCCGTCGCGTTACGTGCGTGGCAGCGCGGCCGGACCGGCTATCCGCTCGTCGATGCGGGCCTGCGCGAGCTGTGGACGACCGGCTGGATGCACAACCGCGTGCGGATGGTCGTCGCGTCGTTCCTGATCAAGCACCTGCTGATCGACTGGCGCGCGGGCGAAGCATGGTTCCGCGACACGCTGGTCGATGCCGATCCCGCGAACAACGCGGCGAGCTGGCAATGGGTGGCCGGCTGCGGCGCCGACGCCGCGCCGTATTTCCGCATCTTCAATCCGGTCGCGCAGGGGCACAAGTTCGACCCGGACGGCGCGTACGTGCGGCGCTGGGTGCCCGAGCTTGCCGGCCTCGACGACGCGTCGATCCATGCGCCGTGGGAAGCGTCGCCGCTGGCGCTCGAGGCGGCCGGCGTGCGGCTCGGCATCGACTATCCGGCGCCGCTGATCGAGCATGCGGCCGCGCGCGCCCGTGCGCTCGATGCGCTGGCCGCGTTGCCGAAGCGCCGCTGACCGCACGCGCCGGTTTGCCGCATCAATTGCAGAACGCGATGTGCTCGAGCAGCGCGTACGCGACACCCGAATCGAAGTAGGCCGCGCCGCACCACGCGACGAACGCGAGCGTGCCGGCGGCCAGCGCCGCGCGGATCATGCCCATGCCGCATTGCCCGATGCCGGGCGCGCGACGCGCGCGTCGTCGATCGGCAGGTGCAGCAGCGCCGCAAGCACGCCGAGCGCGATCGAGCCGAGCCACAGCGGCATGTACGAGTGCGTCGCGTCGTACACGATTGCACCGAGCCACACGCCGAAGAAGCTGCCGAGCTGGTGCCCGAAGAACACGAAGCCGAACAGCGTCGCGATGTAGCGCACGCCGAACACCTGCGAGATCACGCCGTTCGTCAGCGGCACCGTGCCGAGCCACGTGAACCCCATCACGGCCGCGAACACGTAGACGCTCGCGGGCGACAGCGGCGCGGCGACGAACGCGGCCATCGCGAGCGCGCGCACGAGGTACAGCACCGACAGCACGTACTTGCGCCGCAGCAGCCCGCCGAGATGGCCGCACGCGTAAGTGCCGGCCACGTTGGTCAGCGCGATCAGCGCGAGCGCGACACTCGCGTGGCGAGCCGGCAGTCCGTGGTCGAGCAGGTACGCGGGCAGGTGCGTCGCGATGAACGCGAGCTGGAAGCCGCACGCGAAGAAGCCCGCGTTCAGCAGCCA
>NZ_BCPP01000703.1:0-3833 GCF_016586125.1 Burkholderia sp. E168m23 | reverse complement strand
CATCATCGCCGGCTTCTCGGCGTACCCGCGCGCGCTCGACTTCGCACGCTTTCGCGCGATCGCCGACAGCGTCGGCGCGAAGCTGATGGTCGACATGGCGCACATCGCGGGCGTGATCGCCGCGGGCCGTCATGCGAACCCGGTCGAGCACGCGCACGTCGTCACGTCGACCACCCACAAGACGCTGCGCGGCCCGCGCGGCGGCTTCGTGCTGACCAACGACGAGGACATCGCGAAGAAGATCAACTCGGCCGTGTTCCCCGGCCTGCAGGGCGGCCCGCTGATGCACGTGATCGCCGGCAAGGCGGTCGCATTCGGCGAGGTGCTGCACGCGGACTTCAAGACCTACATCGACAACGTGCTCGCGAACGCGCAGGCGCTCGGCGAAGTGCTGAAGGCCGGCGGCGTCGATCTCGTCACGGGCGGCACCGACAACCACCTGCTGCTGGTCGACCTGCGCCCGAAGGGCCTGAAGGGCGCGCCGGTCGAGCAGGCGCTGGAACGCGCGGGCATCACCTGCAACAAGAACGGCATCCCGTTCGACACCGAGAAGCCGACCGTCACGTCGGGCATCCGCCTCGGCACGCCGGCCGGCACGACGCGCGGCTTTGGCGTCGCGGAGTTCCGTGAAGTCGGCCGCCTGATCCTCGAAGTGTTCGACGCACTGCGGGCGAACCCGGAAGGCGACCCCGCAACCGAACAGCGCGTGCGTCGCGAGATCTTCGCGCTCTGCGAGCGCTTCCCGATCTATTGATCGACCCCACAAGAACAGTCACACGAGCGAGAGCAGATATGAGCACGCTGCATCAGGACAGCATCATCATCGACGGACTGAACATCTCGAAGTTCGAGAAGCCGGTGTTCGAGGACATGCGAAAGGGCGGTATCACGGCCGCGAACTGCACGGTGTCGGTGTGGGAGAACTTCACCAAGACCGTCGACAACATCGGCGTGATGAAGAAGAAAATCCGCGACAACGGCGAGCTGCTGACGCTCGTGCGCACGACGGACGACATCTTCCGCGCGAAGAAGGAAGGCAAGACCGGGATCATCCTCGGCTTCCAGAACGCGCATGCGTTCGAGGACAACCTCGGCTACATCGAAGCGTTCGCCGACATGGGCGTGCGCGTCGTGCAGCTCTGCTACAACACGCAGAACCTGGTCGGCACCGGCTGCTACGAACGCGACGGCGGGCTGTCGGACTTCGGCCGCGAAGTGATCACCGAGATGAACCGCGTCGGCATCATGGTCGACCTGTCGCATGTGGGCGGCAACACGTCGTCGGAAGCGATCGCGTTCTCGAAGAAGCCGGTGTGCTACTCGCACTGCCTGCCGTCGGGCCTGAAGGAACATCCGCGCAACAAGAGCGACGCGCAGCTGAAGGAGATCGCCGATGCGGGCGGCTTCGTCGGCGTGACGATGTTCGCGCCGTTCCTGAAGCGCGGCATCGAAGCGAACATCGACGACTACATCGAGGCGATCGACTACGTCGTGAACCTGATCGGCGAAGACGCGGTCGGCATCGGCACGGACTTCACGCAGGATTTCGCGAAGGAATTCTTCGACATGCTGACGCATGACAAGGGACGCTATCGCCAACTGACGAACTTCGGCAAGGTGATCAACCCGGACGGCATCCGCACGATCGGCGAATTCCCGAACCTGACCGCCGCGATGGAACGCCACGGCTGGAGCGAGTCGCGCATCCGCAAGATCATGGGCGAGAACTGGGTGCGCGTGTTCAAGGACGTGTGGGGCGCGTAAGCCCTCGCCGAGCCGAACCGCTCCCTTCGTTTCAACATAAAAAAATCGGGACGTGCCCGCGCAAGCAGCGTGGGCGCGCGGACGATGTCGCGCCGGCGCACCGAGCCGCGCGGCCAATTTCCTCACGGAGTCACCACGATGCAACCGCAACTGCCGATCAACGTCGATCCCGATACCGGCGTCTGGACCACCGACGCGCTGCCGATGCTGTACGTGCCGCGCCACTTCTTCACGAACAACCACGTCGCCGTCGAGGAAGCGCTCGGCGTCGAAGCGTATGCCGAGATCCTCTACAAGGCCGGCTACAAATCCGCCTACCACTGGTGCGACAAGGAAGCAAAGCAGCACGGCATCACCGGCGTGGCCGTGTTCGAGCACTACCTGAAGCGCCTGTCGCAACGCGGCTGGGGCCTGTTCTCGATCATCGAGGCCGATCCGGCGAGCGCACGCGCGAAGATCGAGCTGCGCCACTCGTCATTCGTGCTCCAGCAGCCGGGCAAGGAAGGCAAGCTCTGCTACATGTTCGCGGGCTGGTTCGCGGGCGCGATGGACTGGGTCAACGACACGACGCCGGAAGGCAAGGGCGCGCCGCGTGCGTACTCGAAGGAAGTGCAGTGCGCGGCCGAGCATCACGACCACTGCGTCTTCGAAGTGTCGCCGATCGCGCACTGATGCACTGACGCATTGATTCACTGAAGCAGAACAACACCCGCAACACGAGACATTCGAACGCCAGAGGTCGCCAGCGATGCGTTATCCCCACCTGTTCAAACCCATGCAGCTGAACCAGCTGACGCTGCGCAACCGGATCGTCAGCACCGCGCACGCGGAGGTGTACGCCGAGCCGGGCGGCCTGCCGGGCGACCGCTATATCCGCTACTACGAAGAAAAGGCGAAGGGCGGCGTCGGCCTGGCCATCTGCGGCGGTTCGAGCCCGGTGTCGATCGACAGCCCGCAAGGCTGGTGGAAATCGGTGAACCTGTCGACCGACAAGATCATCGATCCGCTCACGCGCCTGGCCGACACGATGCACAAGCACGGCGCGAAGATCATGATCCAGGCGACGCACATGGGCCGCCGCTCGTCGTTCCACGGCGAGCACTGGCCGCACCTGATGTCGCCGTCGGGCGTGCGCGAACCCGTGCACCGCGGCAACGCGAAGATCATCGAGATCGAGGAAATCCGCCGCATCATCGGCGATTTCGCGGCGGCCGCGAAGCGCGTGAAGGCGGCGGGCATGGACGGCATCGAAATCTCCGCCGCGCACCAGCACCTGATCGACCAGTTCTGGAGCAAGCGTTCGAACCACCGCACCGACGAATGGGGCGGCAGCCTCGAAAACCGCCTGCGCTTCGGCATCGAAGTGCTGACGGCCGTGCGCGAGGCGGTCGGCAAGGATTTCTGCGTCGGCCTGCGCATGTGCGGCGACGAATTCCACGAGGACGGCCTCGATCACGAAGCGCTGAAGGAAATCGCGCAGGCGATGTCGGAGACGGGCCTGATCGACTACCTGAGCGTGGTCGGCTCGGGCGGCGATACGCACAACACGATCGCCAACTGCATGCCGCCGATGGCGTTGCCGCCGGAGCCGTTCGTGCACCTCGCGGCGGGCATCAAGTCGGTCGTGAAGATTCCGGTGATGCACGCGCAGAGCATCCGCGATGCAGGCCAGGCCGAGCGCCTGCTCGCGAACGGCATGATCGACCTGGTCGGCATGACGCGCGCGCAAATCGCCGATCCGCACATGGTGATCAAGATCCGCGACGGCCGCGAAGACGAAATCAAGCAGTGCGTCGGCGCGAACTACTGCATCGACCGCCAGTACAACGGCCTCGACGTGCTGTGCATCCAGAACGCGGCGACGTCGCGCGAAGCGACGATGCCGCACATCATCGAGAAGTCGCGCGGCCCGAAGCGCAAGGTCGTGGTGGTCGGTGCCGGCCCCGCGGGCCTCGAGGCCGCGCGTGTCGCGAAGCTGCGCGGCCACGACGTCGTGCTGTTCGAGAAGAACGCGGAAGTGGGCGGCCAGGTGATGATCGCCGCGAAGGCGCCGCAGCGCGAGCAGATGT
>NZ_BCPP01000702.1:0-3852 GCF_016586125.1 Burkholderia sp. E168m23 | reverse complement strand
GGACGGATTGATCCGGGCGGTGTAGCCGTCGATCACACCGGCCGCTTCAAGACGCTTCACGCGCTCCGTCACCGCCGGCACCGACAGGTGAACCTGGCGCGCGAGCTCCGTATAGCTGATGCGCCCGTTGTCCTGCAACAGCGCCAGCACCTTCCAGTCCAGATCGTCCATTGCGGTTGGAGTTTTTAAGGGAGAGTGGCCATTTTTCCTTAAAAACCGCATTCAGCGGGGGCCGGACTTTCCCTACGATGCCTGTTCGAGCCACTGGATGTTGCAAGGAGCAGGCGATGTTGTTCATCAAATCCGTCGTGATGGGGCTGTCGATCGCGGTGCCGGTCGGCCCGATCGGCATGCTGTGCATTCAGCGCAGCCTGAGCCGCGGCTTCCAGGCGGGCTTCGCGACGGGCATCGGCGCCGCGTGCGCCGATGCGATTTACGGCCTGCTCGGCGCGCTGGGTGTCGCGGGCATCGTCACCGCGTTCCCGATGCTGACCGTCGGCCTGAAAATCGGCGGCGGCGCGTTTCTCGTCTGGCTCGCATGGACCATCGCACGCCAGGCGCCGGCCGCGCCGGCGGGGCAACGCGACCTGCCGCGGTCGACCGTCCTGCGCGATTTCCTGACGACGTTCGGCCTCACGCTGTCGAACCCGATGACGATCGTGTCGTTCGTCGGGATCTTCGCGGCGCTCGGCCCGTTGCCGAGGGCGCGGGAAGGCGCGATGTGGGCGACCGTGGGGTGGATGGTGGCCGGCGTGTTCGTCGGTTCGGCCACGTGGTGGCTGTGCCTGAGCGGCGCGAGCGCCGCGCTGCGCACGAAGCTGTCGTTCGCGTTCATGCACGCGCTGTCGCGCGGGTCGGCGGCCGTCGTCGCGGTATTCGGCGCGATCCAGCTGGTCGCGGGCGTGCGCGGGTTGATCTAGGCGCGCGTGCCGGTGGGGTTCCTTGCGCCGATGTGCGTGGCCGTCAGAACGTATAGCTGACCTTGCCGAACGCGGTGCGCCCGAGCGTGTTGTAGCCGTACGCGGTCATGTATTGCCGGTCGAACAGGTTCGACAGCGACGCCGACACGGTCAGGTGTGCATTGATCCGGTACGACGCGCGCAGGCTCACCGTCAGGTACGACGCCAGGTACTGCCGGTTGGCCGGATCGTCGAACGTCGAGCCGCCGTACAGCAGCGACGCGCCCGTGCTCAGCGCGTGCAGCTTCAGTTCGTCCCACGTGTGGTCGACGTTCAGGCTGACCGTCTGGCGCGGCCGGCGGCTGAGCCAGGTCTGGTTGGTCTCGTCCTGCGGATTCAGGATGCCGACCGCGACGCTCACCGGCGTCGAACGGCCGATCGTCCCCTTGTACGACAGGTCGATGCCGCGAATGTGCGAACGGCCGATGTTCATCGGCGAGAACGTTGCCGGGTTGTACGCGATCAGGTTGCTGACGCGCGTGTCGTAGATCGCCGCGGTGAACGTGCCGTACGCCGTGTTCGCGTCGAGCGCGGCCTCGACCGACGTGCTGCGTTCCGGGCTGAGGTTCGGATTGCCGTAGCCGGGGTAGTACAGGTCGTTGAAGGTCGGCAGGCGGAACGCATTGCCGTACGACACCCGCGCCGTGTAGACCGGCGTGATCGCCCACGACAGCGCGGCGTTGCCGGTGTTCACCGCTTGCCCGGCGATGATCTCGTGACGGCCGGCCACGAACATCGTCACGCGGCCGAGCGTCGCCGACTGGTGCAGCGAGAACGCGGAATCGTTGCGCGTCGGCACGCCGCCGGGAATGTCGACCGGCAGGAACGCCTGCTCGCGCGTGAAGTCGTACGCGAGCTTCGATTCGCCCGACAGCGGCAGGCCGAACAGGTGAAACCCGTGCTCCTGATGGGTCAGCGACGTCGACGTGCTGATGCGCTGCGAATTGATCTGATCCGTCGCGAGGGCCGGGTTGTCCGCGTAGATGAACTGGCGGTCGTTCGCATAACCGAACGACTGGTCGAACTGCGTATCGGGCGTGATGTCGAGATGGAACGCGACGCCGGTCGTCAACTGGTGATCGAGCTCCCGATTCGCGTAGCCGCTGTTGTCGTAGGACAGATCGGAGCGGTGGTACAGCGCGAACGTCGAGATCGACCAGTTGTCGCGCGCATAGCCGAGCCGTGCGTCGAGGTCCTGCGCATGATACGGATTGCGGCCGTCTTCGTGGCCGTAGAAGAACGGCCGCGTCGCATCGATGCCGGCCGTGTTGTAGTCGTGCAGCCCGAGCGAGTAGGTGAGCCCGCCGAGCGCGGCCATCGGCCCCGTCGACGGCACCGTGCCCGACGTGCGGAACTGCGTGTCGAACGTCTTGTTCGAGCCGCCGCCGAACGACACGGTGGTCTGGTTCGGCTGGTGGGCGGCGCGGCGCGTGAAGAGTTGAACGACGCCCCCCATTGCGTTGTTGCCGAACGACGCGGCGGCCGGCCCGGAGATCACTTCGACGCGCTCGAACGCTTCGGTCGGCAGGTCGGCCCACGGCGCGATGCCGGTGGTCGGCGAGCCGATCCGGATGCCGTCGATGAACACGGCGACCTGGCTCGCCGACGAGCCGCGGATGCTGACCGACGCGGACGAGCCGGGCCCGCCGTTCTGCGCGACGGTCACGCCCGGCAGCGTCGCGAGCGCCTGCGTGATGCTAGGGTCGGCGGGCGACAGCCGGTCGAGATCCTCGCGCGTGAGCACCTGCGTCGACGCATAGCGGCGGTCGAACGATTCGGGCAGATGCCGCGTGTCGGTCACGCTGATCGTCGGCAGGTCCGCGCCTGACGCAGGCGCGGCGGGCTGCGCCTGCGCCATGTCGCCGGCCGCATGGGCGAGCGGGGAAAGCAGCGCGGTGGCGGCGGATGTGGCAAGCAGGTGACGAATATTCATGAGACAGCGGGACCAAGCGTGTGGCGTGTACGGCGATCGTGAGCCGAAGGCGGACGAGGAGCGCATGCCGACGGCGTGTCGGTGCGACGCTTCCGGTCGGGAAGCGGATTCGGGAACGATGGACATCTGACGGATCCTGAGGTCGGGTCGTCCATGCAACGGGCGGCCGCCGGGGGCGGCGCCTGGCGCATCGGGACACCCCGCCCGGTGCGGCTGCTGGACCTCGGGTCGATGGCAGGTCTCCTGGCTCGCGGGTCGTCGTCCGTGCGGGCCTTCCCGGTTTCCCAGTGGCATGCGGTGGCACGGATTCGCCGCTCACAGTTGCGGGGGCAGCCGCAGCTTCGAGGCGTTGCCTCACCTGCGTTCCCTTTTGATCCCGTCTCCGGGAACCATCAGCGCGCAAGGGTAATGGCGCGCCCTCCGGCGCGTCAATCGTGCGGCCGGGTGGGGATGCAAAAAAACGTCATTGTCCTGCGGCGGAGTGCCGGATTCGCTCGTGTTCTCCCGACGGTACCGCGTTTCACGTCTGATGAAATTGGCGGGGTCGAGCGCGTGACTTCGCGCCGGGCACGACTGGCTGATTGCTCAACCGGGGACGACCGACAGCGCGCGGCAGCGGCGCACCGACGATCTCCACGGCACCCGTGGTCCGTCGCTGCCGACGTTCCGAATGCCGATGGCCGGCGCGTATCGTTACATATGCGTGCCGCCGTGCGCGCGGCCGGCCGGGTCGCCCCCGCGATCGGGCGGCGTATTGTTCTGATCGATCTTCGCGAACACGAAGCCGGCGGGCGGCAACGCGGCGGGCGAACGGTGCATTGCTTGCCCGGCTGCAGGACGAGGCGCGGCGGCGGGAAAACCGGATGACGTCACGCCCGGTTGAGCGAACGCCGACAGGGAAGCGGCCGCCAGGGCGGCGGCGACGATCGCGTGCGTATTCATGGCGACTCCTTCACGACT
>NZ_BCPP01000701.1:0-3852 GCF_016586125.1 Burkholderia sp. E168m23 | reverse complement strand
GCATTCGATCCTGCGCACGTACGTGAAGCAGGCGTTGACGGCCGCCGGCGTGACCGGCGCGGTGCTGCCGACGCTCAAGCGCGATCACGGCAGCGCGGCGACGCTGCGGCAAGCGATTCTCGCGGCGATCGCGCATGGCGCGAGCGTCGATCCCGACCGCTTCGCGCCGGGCGCAACGCGTGCGGCATTGCCGTCGTATCCGTGGCAGCGCGACCGTTTCTGGCTCACGCCGACCGTCGAAGGCTACGGTCTCGTCAATCGCCGCCGCGAGCATCCGCTGCTCGGCTATCGGCTGCACGAACATGCATTCGGCTGGGAAAACCAGCTCGATCCGGCGAAGCTGCCGATGCTGGCCGATCACGTCGTCGACGGCGGCGTGGCGTTCCCGGGGGCCGGCTACGTGGAAATGGCGCTCGCCGCGGCGCGCACCTTCTTCGATACGCCGGATGCGGCGCTCGAAAACGTCGAGATCCGCACGCCGGTCGTGTTCCAGCCGCAGCAGGCGAAGCTGTTCCGGCTCGTGATCGAGCCGCGCACCGCGACGTTTACGATCGAGACGCGCGACCGGATGTCCGACGGCGCATGGACGCTGAACGTGACAGGGCGGATGCTGGAAAGCGGCAACGCGCTCGGCGCCGCGAGCATCGTGCCGGCCGCGACGCTCGAACGCCTGTTCGCGCTGCCGGCCGCCGACGGCGACACGCTGTATGCGAACACGGCAGCCATCGGCCTCCACTACGGGCCGGCGTTCCGCTGGGTTCGCACCGTGCGGGTCGCCGCGGCCGAGGATGCCGCGCTGGCCGACGTCGCCGCGCCGGCCGCGTGCGGCGATGCGCGGGCGCTATCCGCGTATCTGCTGCATCCGGCGCTGATGGACAGCGGGTTTCATCCGCTGTTCGCGCTGCTGGCGGCGCAGGCGCGTGATGGCGAGCATCCGGCCTACGTGCCGGTGCAGATCGGCCGGGTCGACTATTTGCGCGGCGACGCGGTCGCCCGCGTGCTCGCACGGGTCGACCGGCGCAGCCCGCATTCGATCGTCGCGCATTTCGAATTCCTCGACGCGCAGGGCGCGATCGTCGCGCGGCTCGGCGGCTGCCGGTTCCGGCGCGTGGACCTCGTCGGCCGCCGGCAGAATCTGCCTTCGCGTTTCGTCTACCGCCTCGAAGAGATGCCGTTGCCGAATGACGTGGAGGCGACCGCTTTGCCGGCACCCTACGCGCTGCTCGCGCAAGCGGTCGCGCGCGTCGACGCCGCGGAGCTCGACGGCCGTCGGACGCAGCATTTGACCGAGATTCTGCCGCTGCTCGACGTGCTGGCAAGCTTGTACGTGCTGCGCGCGTTCGATGCGCTCGGCGTATTCGCCGGCACGTGGCAGCCCGCACCGGAGCGGGCTGCGCTCGCTACACGCCTGGCCGACATGCTCGTCGAGGACGGGCTGGCCGCGCGTGACGGCGCGCGTCTCGTCCGCGACGACGCGGCGTGCGCGGCGCTGCCGCCGCTCGACGATCTGTGGCGCGGGCTGCTGGCCGAATCGCCGGGGCACGTGGCCGAACTGACGCTGCTCGCGCATTGCGGCGCGGCGCTGCCCGACGTGCTGAGCGGCGCGAAGGACGGCGCACGCTGGCTGTCGCCGACCGGGCACAGCCTGGTCGAGCAGTTGCTTGCCGCATCGCCGACCTGGCAGCACGTGCATGCGCTGCTGGCGGCCGGCGTCGAGCAGGCGGTCGACGCGTGGCAGCCGGCGCGCCGGCTGCGCGTGCTCGAACTGGGCGCGACGGACGGTGACGTGCTGCAAACGCTCGGCATGCATCTCGCCGCCGCGCGCTGTGATCACACGATCGCCGCAACGGCCGGCCAGTTGGCCGGGTTCGATACGGATGCGGAAGCCGCGGTGCGCACGGTCGCGTTGCAGCCGGGCGAACGGTTGTTGCTATCCGCCGACGAAGCCGGGCCGTACGACCTGATCGTCGCGAACCGCGCGCTGAGCGGCCGTCCCGATGCGGCCGATGCACTGAACGCGATGCGATCGTGGCTCGCGCCGGGCGGCTTGCTGCTGCTGGCCGAGCCGCGTCGCGGCCGCTTCTCCGACATCGTGTTCGGCGCGCAGCCTGCGTCGATGGGCGTCGACCTGCCCGCGCCGCTGGCGCCGGCGGATCTCGAGGCGGCGCTGGCGCGCGTGGGCTACGTCGACGTCGTGCGGCATGTCGAGCAGTCGCTCGATCTGGACGGCACGCCGAAGTTCGTCATCGCACGCAATCCGGCGAGCGCCGCGGCCGCGCAACGCGGCAGCGACGCGAGCGATCTCGATACGCTCGCCCGCAGCGAACAATGGCTCGTGATGCACGCACCGGACGCGGCCGGCGGTTTCGGCGGGCAACTGGCCGACGCGCTCGCGCACGCGGGCTACCCGGCCGATATCGTCGATCTCGCGCATGCGGCCGATGCCATTGCGTCGTTGCCGGCCGGGCAACCGGCGCATGTCGTGTTCTGCGCGCCGGAAACGCCGCTTGCCGACACGACGACGGGAGACGACCTGATGGCCGCGCTGCGTCACGGCGTGATCGCGCTGGCGGCGCTCGTGCGCGCGCTCGTGCGCGCGCTCGGCGCGCAACCGAACGCACGCACGCGGCTGACCGTCGTCACGCGCGGCGGCGCGCCGTTCGCCGGAGCTACGCATGCGCATCCGGAACAGGCGACGCTGTGGGGCCTCGGTCGCGTGCTGGCGAACGAGCATCCCGAACTCGCATGCCGTTTGATCGACGTCGATCGCACGGCGGACGGGATTCCAGATGCGCTGATTCGCGAGCTGACCGGCGCGGCGGTCGAGGAAGAAGTCGTGCTGAGCGCGCACGGGCGACGGGTACCGCGCATGCTGACGGCCGCACAGGCCGCGGCGCGCAGCGACGGCGCGCTTGCACGCGCGTCGGTGCTGGCGTTCGACGCACCGGGCTCGTTGCGCAATCTCGAATGGTTTGCGTTGCCGGAAAGCACGCTGGGCGACGACGAGGTGGAAATCGAGCCGGTTGCCACCGGCCTGAATTTCCGCGACGTGATGTATGCGATGGGGCTCCTGTCCGATGAAGCGGTGGAGACCGGCTTCGCGGGCGCGACGATCGGCATGGAGCTGTCCGGCCGCGTCGTCCGGGTAGGCCGCGCGGTGACGGCATTCGCAGCGGGCGATGCGGTGCTCGGTTTCGCGCCGGCGTCGTTCGCGACGCGCGTCAGGACACGCGCGCAGGCCATCGCGCAGAAACCCGAGCGCCTGTCGTTCGAGGAAGCGGCGACCGTGCCGACCACGTTCTTCACCGCGTACTACGCGCTCGTCGAACTCGCGCGGCTGCGCCGCGGCGAGCGCGTGCTGGTGCACGGCGGCGCGGGCGGCGTCGGGATCGCCGCGATCCAGCTCGCGCGCCACTTCGGCGCGGAAGTGTTCGCGACGGCCGGCAGCGACGAGAAGCGCGAATTCGTGCGCCTGCTCGGCGCCGATCACGTGCTCGATTCGCGCAGCCTGGCGTTCGCGGACGAGATTCGCGCGATGACGGGCGGCGAGGGCATCGACATCGTGCTGAATTCGCTCGCCGGCGAGGCGATGGTGCGCAGCATCGATACGCTGCGTCCGTTCGGCCGTTTCCTCGAACTCGGCAAGCGCGATTTCTACGAAAACAGTCATATCGGGCTGCGGCCGTTCCGCAACAACATCAGTTATTTCGGCATCGACGCCGACCAGTTGATGGGTGCGTTGCCGGAACTGACCGCACGGCTGTTCGGCGAAGTGATGGCGCTGTTCGCGGCAGGCGTGCTGCATCCGCTGCCGTACCGCGCGTTCCCGGCCGAGCGGGCCGAGGATGCGTT
>NZ_BCPP01000700.1:0-3854 GCF_016586125.1 Burkholderia sp. E168m23 | reverse complement strand
CGGACACGAACCGCACCGGCGGCGGGATCGTGTCGAGTGTCGTGCCCGCGTGCATCGGCGCGCTCAACAGGCTCGTCCAGTAATCGAATTGCCCGGCCTGTGCGGTGGCCGCCTCGTGATCGAGCACTGCGTCGACACCGTCGACCGTCTCCATCAGCCGATGCAGCGCCGGCTGGCACGCGAACACCACCCGCGCCGCCCGCCTCGCGCGAAATTCCGCGAAATAACGGCTGAACTGCAGCATATCGCCGAGGCCGTCCTCCTGCCACACGAGCAGCGTCTTGCCGGCTAGCGGCTCGCCTTGCCACTGCGCGCACCGCAGTACCTCGCGGGTTCGGCGGTGCACGAACGTCGACTGCTCGTAGCGCGATTCGTAGCGGCGCCAGCCTTCCTCGAATCGTCCCCGGCCGAGCAGCAGCGTCGCCAGCCCGAAGCGCGCGTCGTCATAGTCGGCGCGCAGGTCGAGCGCGCGACGGTATGCGCGTTCGGCTTCGTCGAGTTGGCCCGCATGCGCCAAGGTCGTGCCGAGGTTGTAGTGCACCTCGGCCATCCGCGGCGCGAGCGCCAGCGCGTCGGTGAACGCGACGGCCGCTTCGTCGTGGCGGCCCTGCGCACGCAGGACGCAGCCGAGATTGTTGTGTGGCTGCGGCAGGCCGGGCCGGCAGCGGATGGCGTCGCGATAGGCCGCTTCCGCTTCGGACAGGCGATCGAGGTTCTGCAGCGCGACGCCGAGGTTGTAATGCGCTTCCGGATGATCCGGACACAGTGCGATGGTCTGCCGGCTAGCCGCCTCCGCTTCCGGCAGCCGCTGCATGTCGACGAGGATCGCGCCGAGATTCGCGTGCGCGAGCACATGATCGGCGCGAACGGCAATCGCGAGCCGGTACGCGAGCTCCGCCTCCGCGGGCCGCGCGAGGATGCGAAGCAGGTTGCCGAGATCGGTCAGCACGTCGGGCGACCGCGGCTCGATCGACAGGGCCTGCCCGAACGCCTGTTCGGCTTCGTCGAGCCGGCCGAGCGCTTCGAGCACCTTGCCGAACCGGTGATGGTGCGACGCGCGCAACGGCGCGACGCAGGCAAGCTGCCGGCGCAGGATCACTTCGGCTTCGGGCAAGCGCTCCTGCGACAGCAGCAGCGCGTGAAGGCCGTCGTATGGGGGCTCGAACGCCGGCATCGCGTCGATCGCGCGCCGCCACCACGCCTCGGCATCCGCCAGCCGGTTCAGGCCCAGCGCACAGACGGCCGCGACGTGCAGCGCCGCGACGTCCACCGCAGGCGCATCGAGCAGCGGCGCGACGCGTGACAGTGCGTCGGCAAACTGTCCGTTCTGGCACAAGGTCGCGGCGTGTCGAACGCACGCGGAAACGTCGGAAGCTGGCGTCGTCATGGAGGGCTGGGCAAAGCGGCGGACATTCATCCCGTCCGGCCGTCACGGCGGCAGCCCGGCATGCGCGACGCGTGTCGCGCCCGGGCGACCGTTTCGGCACGGAGAGCGTCGATTGACAGGTTACCGAAGCACGCACGCACGCGATGCGACGATCTGAGCCCATTCCATGCGGTTGTTCGGGCGATGGCCCGTCACCCCGTGCGTGGCGGGGCCTCGCTGAACGACACCGGCCGTCCGCTCAGTTCGACGAACACCCCCCGCAACTGCTCGAACTGCACGAGCTGGAACTGCACGAACTCGACGAACTGCAGCTCGACGACGAGCAACTGCTGTCGGACGAAGTGCCACCGCCCGCTTTCGCCGCGGCGGCCGACGACACCTGCGAGGCCACCAGCACCGGGCCTGCATACGCCGACCATACGGTACCGGCCAGCGCGCCTGCACCGAACAGCGCTGCGGTCCACAGCAACGGGTCCGGATCGTCACGTTCGGCGTCGCGTATCCCGGACGCTCCCCGCGCGCTGCGTACGTGCCGCGCGTCGCGCGCAGCCCGCGGATCGTGCGCGTTCCGGCGCTCGAGCAGCGCGGCGCGCCCGGCCGCCGTGGCGCCGCCGCGCCCGAAGCCGGTCAGCCTTCCAGCGACGATCCGGTACGCGATCGCGAACACCGCCATGCAGATGCACAGCAGCAGCACGGGCCGCCCGCGGCTCAAACCGACCGCGAGCTTCGCGGCGCCGGTGCCGAGCACGAGCAACGCGATCGCGCGCGCGGCCATCCGGGACGCGCGCAACTCGCCGGGCGCCCAGAACCAGCCCTGCGCACGCATCCCGTCGACGACCTCCTGCGCGTACCTCGCAAGCCGCTCCCGAAAGACGCCGTAGCGCACGGTGCCGGACGGTTGCTCGTTGAGCCACGCGCAGTAGTCGTCGTACCGACCCGCGCGTGCCAGATCCGCGATCTTCACGTAGCTGCCTTGCCGGTGAACGCTCCACAAGTCGACCGCGCCCGCATGCGCGAGCGACATCGTCACGACCTGCGCGACCCGTGCTTCGCCGCCGGTGAGATAGGCGACTTCGTCGGCGCTCAGCCCGGACGAAGCCTTGCGCGTGCGCCGGCCCCAGCGCCGGATGCGAAATTCGATGGCCTGGAGCGCGACGATCAGCAACAACGCGAGAATGCAGGCCGGCACGTAGAACGCGAGAAACTGCGGTCCCGTGTAGTCCAGCACGTCGAGATCCTGCGCCGATGCGCAGGTCGCGGCGACGCTCGCGGCCGCCGCCGGCCACACGAGTTTCGGTAGACGGTCGCGCCATGCGCGGCGCGGCGCCACGGCGGCCATGCGCTCGGTCTGCCGCGCCTCTGCATCCGCCTCGGCCTGCCGGTCGACCGGACGCGGCCAGATCGATGCCGGCGGCTCGCAGCCGAACAGCCGACGATAGCTGTCCAGCGTGTCGCGGTAGCGCTGCGCGTACACGGCGGCCTCGTCGGGCGCGCCGGTACCGGGCATATGGTGCAGCCGTGCGTGCAGCACATCGGCGCAGAAGACGTCCCAGTATTCGAGCGTGTACTGCAGATGGAAATGCCACGCGGCATCGACCGCGACCGACGGCGTGACCGGATGCCCGGCCGCCTGCGCGAGAAACGCGAAGCGCTTGTATTCGTCGATTACGGCCAGCGCGTGGTCGTGCGACCAGCCTTCGGCTTCGGCGAGGCGCCGGCTGTACGGCAGCGGCGCATGCGGATCATCGGGCGAATACGCGTGCAGACGCGCGAGCAGCGCCTGCTGCGCATCGGTCAGCGGGCAGGCAGCGACTGCGGTCGAAGTAGACGGGATGGCAGCCATCGGGAGTCGGCGCGATGCGCGGACGGCCGCCGCGCTCGACGCTTGGAGTTGTCGTTGCGGGCGATTCTCGCACAACGGAAAGGCGGCGGAATAGCGTGGGAACGGCCCGGCAGATGACGATGCGATGCCGTGCGGTGACGCTACGCCTGGACGACTTCAGGAAAACGGATCGGGAAATTCGACGCCTGGAATCAGGCTATTTGGCGCGCCCGGCTGGGATCGAACCAGCAACCCCTGCCTTCGGAGGGCGGGAATATAGGTTCACGACCGTCCATGAACATCCGAAGAAACCCGATAATCCATTGAATTTATTGAAAAATAAGAGCATTGCCGTCCAACGAGATCCAGCCTAAAATTTCCGTACCATTTCCGTACGAAAATCATGGCTACTCCTATCGTCAGCAAGACCGCACGCGACAAGCTGCCCCCACGCCGGGAACCCTACTTTGCACGGGTTCAATCCGGTCTCTACGTCGGGTTCCGTAAACTCGCCGAGGGCGACGGGACCTGGATTGCTCGCAGACGCAACGAGGCGGGCAAGCAAGAATACAAGGCACTCGGCACCCTCCCGAGCTTCGATGATGCGGTGAAAGCTACCCTCGAATGGTCGAAAGCGGCAGACGC
>NZ_BCPP01000699.1:0-3858 GCF_016586125.1 Burkholderia sp. E168m23 | reverse complement strand
GGCAGCGTCATCGAGTCGGGCAGGTAGCCGGTCCGGATATCGATCGCACTCATCGCGAGCAGCGCCGCGCACAGCGCGAACGCGGCGAACGCGGCGACGGTCGGGCCGAACGCCGCGAGCGAGCTGGCCGCGAGCAGTGCGCACGCGAGTTCGACGAGCGGATAGCGGATGCCGATTGCATGGCCGCAGCGCCGGCAGCGGCCGCGCAGCATCAGGTAGCTAAGGAGCGGAATGTTTTCCCAGGCGCGCAACACGTGGCCGCAGTGCGGGCAGGCGCTGCGCGGGCGCCACAGATCGTAGCGCGGCGGATAACCGTCGTCGGGCGGGGCGCCCGCGGCGCCGGTCGCTTCGGCGATCTCGGCCTGCCACGCGCGCTGCATCATCACGGGCAACCGGTGCACGACCACGTTCAGGAAACTGCCGATGCAAAGGCCGATGACGACCGCGAACGCATACTGCAGCGCGGGCGGCAGCATCGCCAGCGCGAGCAGCGTGCTCTCGGGCGAATCGGAAACGGCGGACAGGGGCGCTGGCGTCATGAGGCTCGAGGTTGGACTAAAAGGCGACAGAATCGGTTGCGATGCTACACCACGTTGCCGAGCTGAAGGATCGGCAGGTACATCGCGATCACGAGGCCGCCGACGAGTGCGCCCAGGACGATCACGATCAACGGTTCGCCCAGTGCCGCGAGCGTATCGAGACGCGCGTCGAGCTGGCGTTCGCACAATGCGGCGATGTCGGCGAGCATCGTGTCGAGCGCACCAGTTTCCTCGGCGACGGCGATCGGTTGCACGACGTCGTCCGGAAAGCAGCCGGCCGAATGCATCGCATCGGCCAGACGCACGCCGCGCAGCACGCGTGCGGCGATGTGCGCGGTGGCGTGCGCGAACACCGGATGGCCGGCGGTGCGCTCGAGCGTGGCGAACGCATCGGCGAGCGGCACGCCGGCGCCGAGCAGGGTCGCCAGCGAGCGGCACCAGCGTGCGGCCGCGAACCGTTCCAGCGCGCTGCCCGCGAGCGGCGCGCGCAGCAGGCGCCGCGCTAGCGCATGGCGTAGCGCGGCCGAGCGCCGAAGTGCGTGCTGCGCGGCGAGCCCCGTCGTGGCCGCACCGGCCAGGAGCATGCCGCCCCATGCCGACAGCGCGGAGGACAGCGCGAGCAGTGCGCGGGTCGGCGCGGGCAGGGCGGCGCCGAAGCCGTCGAAGATCTGCCGGAAGGTCGGCACGACCCACACCATCAACGCTGACGAGATCGCGAGCGCGAACAGGATGACGGCGGCCGGATACGCGAGTGCGGCACGCAGCTTGCGCCATTGCGCATCGGCGCGCTCGCGGTGTTCCGCAACCCGCGTCAGCACGATGCCGAGCGAACCGGACGCCTCGCCGACCTCGATCAACTGGCGATACAGCGTGCCGAATTGCGATGGATAGCGTGCGAGCGCATCGGCGAAGCGCTGACCGCCGACGATCTCACGGGCAAGCCCCGCGGCGATGCGCGGCACGCCGTCGCGCGTACGGGTGCGCGCGAGCATCTCGAGCGACGGCGCGAGCGGCAGGCCGGCCTGCAGCAGGCTCGCGAGCTGGCGCGTGAAGCGTGTGATGTCGCGCGCGGCCGCCGCAGGCGGACGGGCCGGCCCGCGAACGTCGAGCGACAGTACCGCGATGCCGTCGCGCGCGAGCGTGGCGCGCGCGGCCGCGGCGTCGAAGGCGATGACGGTCCCGCGGCGGGGCGAGCCGTCGCGATGGCGGCCGCGCCATGCAAAGCGGGTTTCGCGCGGTGGCCTGCGCATGCTCACACCGCGGGGGCGGCGGCGACGGCTTCCGCGATGCTCGTCGTGCCGTCCAGGACGCGCGCGAATGCCGCGTCGCGCAGCGTGCGCACGCCCTCGGCCGCCACGCATTGCGCGAGCTCGCCGACGCTCGCCCGCGCGACGATGCGCTCGGCCAGCCCGGGCGATACCGGCATCGTCTGATGCAGGCCGATGCGGCCGCGATAGCCGATGCCGTGACAGGCGGAACAGCCGCGCGCGACGAACGGCCGCCAGCCGGCTGCCAGCGCCGCCGGGTCGCAGCCGGCTTCCCGCAGCGCGTGCGCCGATGCGTCCGAATGCACGCGGCACGCGACGCACAGGCGCCGGACGAGACGCTGCGCGGTGACGAGGTGCAGTGCGGCCGCGAGGTTGTACGGCGCGACGCCGATGTCGAGCAGCCGAGCGACGGCGGCCGGTGCGTCGTTCGTGTGCAGCGTCGACAGCACGAGATGGCCCGTCTGCGCGGCCTTGATCGCGACATCGGCCGTCTCCGCATCGCGAATCTCGCCGACCATGATGACGTCCGGGTCCTGCCGCAACAGCGCGCGCAGCGCCGTCGCGAACGTGAGCCCCGCTTTGTCGGCGACTCCCACCTGGTTGATTCCGTCGAGCTGGATTTCGGCGGGATCTTCCACCGTGCAGACGTTGTGCGCGTCGCGATCGAGCATCTGCAGCGCGCAGTAGAGCGACAGCGTCTTGCCGCTGCCGGTCGGTCCCGTGACGAGCACGAGGCCATGCGGCGCGCGGATCGCGGCCTCCATCGCGGCGGCCTGCCGCGCGTCGAAGCCGAGGTTGGCAAGCGTGAGATCGGGCGGCAGCGTTTCGAGCCGCCGCAGCACGAGCTTTTCGCCGAACAGCGTGGGCAGCGAACTGACGCGGTAGTCGCCGCGCGTGCCGTCGTCGATCGCGATGCGCAGCCGGCCGTCCTGCGGAAGCCGCCGCTCGGCGATGTCCATGCGCGAGAGCACCTTGATCCGCGTGACGAGCGCATCGCGCAGGTGCAGCGGCGGGCGCGCATGTTCATGCAGCACGCCGTCGATGCGCAGACGGATGCGCCAGCCGGCCTCGAACGGCTCGACGTGGATGTCCGACGCGTCGCGCACACGCGCCGCATGCAGCGTGTCCGTCAGCAGGCGTACGGCGGGGGCATCGTCGAGCTGCGCCGCATCGAGTGCATGGGGCGCGGCGGCTGGCGCGTCGGAATGCGCGGGCGGCGACTGCGTGTGCAGCGGCGCCCCGGGGGAAGGGAAATGCATGTGAGCCGGCACGCGGGCCGCCTGTTGACCGTGATGCGCAGATGATCGCGCGTCGCGGGCGGCGCCGGCAGTCGGCCGTTCGGTTAGCGCGTGGCGGTGCGTCCGGTACGCGTGCCGCGCGGCTTGAAGAGCTTGACGGTGCGTACTGCCTGATCGTCGCTGCGCATCACTTCGAGCATCACGTCGCCGATTTTCAGGCACACGTCGTCTTCCGGAATTTCCTCGAGGATCTCGAGAACCAGTCCGTTCAGCGTCTTCGGCCCGTCGGTCGGCAATTTCAGGTGCAGCCAGCGGTTCAGTTCGCGCAGCGGCATGCTGGCCGAGACGATGCATTCGCCGTTCTCGTCCCAGCCGCCCGCGCGTTCGCTGCGCGGCATCGACGTCGTGAATTCGCCGATCAGCTCCTCGATGATGTCTTCGGGCGTGACGAGCCCTTCGAGTTCGCCGTACTCGTTGACGACGAGCGCGGTGCGCTGCCGGGTTTCCTGGAAGAACTGGAGTTGCTGGACCACCGGCGTGCCGGACGGCACGTAATACGGTTCGGCGAGCAGCGCGCGCAGCGTCTCGCGGTCGAAATCCTGGTTGTGCAGCCCGGTGAGCGTCTTGCGCACGTGCAGCACGCCGAGCACCTTGTCGATGTCGCCTTCGTAGACGACCAGGCGGTTGTGATAGCAGGTTTCGAGCTGATGCAGGATGTCGTCGAGCGGCGCGTAGAAGTTGAGCGACTCGATCTGGCGGCGCGGCACCATCACGTCGTCGACCGTGATGTTCTCGAGGTCGAACAGATTCAGC
>NZ_BCPP01000698.1:0-3883 GCF_016586125.1 Burkholderia sp. E168m23 | reverse complement strand
GGGCCGCTGCCCGTTCAGCCGGTTCGGCCGACTGCTCGCGGCCGTCGCGTTCATGGTGACGTTCGCAAGCGGTCACACGATCGCGGCCGCAGCGCCGGCGGTGCGCAACATCGTGCTCGTCCATGGCGCGTTCGCCGACGGGTCGAGTTGGCAGCCGGTCATCACCAGGCTGCAGCACATGGGTTACCACGTGACGGCCGTGCAGAATCCGCTCACTTCCCTAGACGATGACGTTGCCGCGACCGAGAACGTGTTGCGCCGACAAACCGGAGACGTACTGCTGGTCGGCCATTCGTGGGCCGGCGCGGTGATTACGCAAGCCGGTAATGCCGCCAATGTGAAGGGCCTTGTTTACCTGTCGGCACTGGCTCCGGATGACGGCGAGTCGGTCGACGACCTGCTGCACAGCGTCGGCGCACCGATGACGGGCCTGTCGCCGGACGCGCGGGGACTGATATGGCTGGACGATGCCCGCCAGTTCCAGCGCGTCATGGCGGGAGATCTTCCTTTTGAACGGGTCAACGCGCTGACCTCGACCCAACAGCCGATCGCGGCGGCCTGTTTCGCCGGCAAGGTGCGGCATGCGGCCTGGCATGACAAGCCCCGTTGGTACCTGCGAACGACCGACGACAACGCGCTCGACGCGACCGTGCAGCAGGCCATCGCGCAGCGGATCGGCGCAACGGTCACGACCATTCGCTCCAGTCACCTGTCGATGCTGTCTCACCCCGACGATGTCGCGAGACTGATCGACCGGGCCGCACGAACGGTTCATCCATGACGCCCTTCGGATTTCGAAGCAATTTGTCTTTCCCTCACTGCGAGACTGAAATGAAGCTCCTGCATCTCGATTCCAGCATTCTGGACGGCAACTCCATCACGCGAACGCTGTCCGCTGCCGTCGTAGCCGATTTGCGTGCACGACATCCGTTGGCCGAAGTGACCTACCGCGATCTCGTCCGCGACGAAATTGCCCACCTGACCGGACCGATCGCTGCCGGGTTCCGTGACGTCGCGACAGACGCATGCGACGACGATGCGATCCGCGAGCATCAGGTTTCCGACACCCTCGTGACGGAGTTTCTGGCCAGCGACGTCATCGTCATCGGCGCGCCGATGTACAACTTTTCGGTACCGAGTCAGTTGAAAGCCTGGCTGGATCGCATTGCACAGGCCGGACGAACCTTTCGATACACCGAGCATGGCCCGGTTGGCCTGGCCAGCGGCAAATGCGTCATCGTCGCCTCCGCACGCGGCGGGTTTTATGCGGAAGGACCTCTGGCCGGCATGGACTTCCAGGAAAACTATCTCAATCGCTTCTTCGGCTTCCTGGGTGTAACGGATGTCCGGTTCGTCCGTGCCGAGGGGGCATCGAAAGGCCAGCGGGTGCGGGACGAAGGTATCGCGCTCGCCAGGGCCGCCATCGCCGACGTACTCGCCGGCGTACCGGCGCCGGATGCACGGCCCGTCAAGTAACAGGATTCCTCATGCTGTTTGCGATCAAGCTGGATTACATCCGTCCGACGCAAGAGGTTCACGCTCACCTGGAGGCCCACAAGGCGTGGCTCGTCAAACACGTTCAGGCGGGAAGCATCCTGTTCGCGGGGCCGCTGCAGGGAGAGGCCGCCGGTTTTTTACTCGCGTATGCGGACCACCGGCGCGATATCGAGCAAATGATCGCGGAAGACCCGTTCGATATTCTCGGGTTGGCGACCTTCGACATTCAATGCTGTGAACCCGCGCTGCGTGCAAACGCTTTTCCTGCGCACTGGGCAGGAGGCGCCCGGCCGGTCTGACTTCCGTCGCGTCACGTCGAGCGGCCGTCCCCGCAACAATCCGGAATCGTCGCGAGACAAGCCCGGGCCGTTCACGCGGCCGGCCGAACACGCGCCGCTCGCGGATGCGCGACGAAGCCGGCGCAACACGGAACCAGGCAAACCAGGCCGGCCAGCAGCCAGAACGCGGTCGACAACCCGGCTTGATCGGCGATGAAGCCGATGCTGGCCGGGCCAACGAGATTGCCCGCATAGCCGGTCATCGTGATCGCCACGACGGCGAGCGACGGCGACATCGCGCGTTGAGCCCCGGCTCGGCGAAACATGATCGGCACGACATTCGATGCGCCCAGCCCGATCAACAGGAAACCCGCCAATGCCACCGGCGCGATCGGCGCGACGAGCAGAACGACCATCCCCGCCGTGGCGACCGATCCGCCCCAGAACATCATCGACCGGTCGCCGATGCGCGTGGTCAACGTGTCGCCACTCAACCGACCGGCCATCATCGCGATCGAGAACAGCATGTAGCCGAGGCCGCCCTGCGTGGCGGGAACCAGCCCTTTACCGGAAATGAACAACGCGCCCCAGCTGAGCAGCACGCCGTCGAGCAGGAATGAAATGGCCACCAGGCCCGCCAGCAACAGCACGATGCCGCGCGGCACCGCAAAAAGCGGGCCGCCCCGTCTTCGCGGCGTTTCGATCAGATGGCGCCGTGCAATCAGGATTCCGGCGAACATCAGCGCCGAGCACAGCAACATACTCGCGAACACGCCTGTATGCGCGGCCAGCAGAAAGGTCGCCAATGCCGAGCCGCCGAAGCCGCCCATGCTGTACTGAGCATGAAACCCCGACATCAGCGGCCGCCCTTCCACGCGCTCGACCTCGACCGCGTTGATGTTCATCGCGACATCCAGCGAACCGAGCGCCGCACCGAATCCGAACAGCGCAACGCCCAACGTGGCGGCGTCGTGCGCGATCGCCAGAAGCGGCAGGATCACGGCCAGCCCGACGCCACCACCGAAAACGATCGGCTTGCTGCCGAACCGGGTACCGAGTGTGCCCGTCAACATCATGGCGATCACGGAGCCTGCGCCGACACACAGCAGCAAGGCGCCGAGTGTCGCCTCGTCGATGGCCGCGCGCTGTTTGACGAACGGAACGAGCGACGCCCAGCACGCCGCGCCGAATCCGGCCACGAAGAATGCGATGCGTGTTGCGACCCGGGCCGCCGGTCGATATGAAGTCATGCCATGACACGCGTAAACGGTTGAATCGCGGGCGCCCCGCCGACATCGACGCCCACCTGCCGGTATCGGCGTGACGACGGGATGCGACGGGAGCGTACGGCCATCCCGGCATTCATGCAGGCCGTCTCCCGGCTGCGGCGCTCACGCTGTCGCAGGCTGCCTGCAGACGGCTCGCGTCCAGTCGACCGTCCGCTACCGCGCGTACGATTGCTTCGGCTACCTCACCGATGCGCGGCACCGCATTGGGCGACAGCAGCAGCAAATCCGCGCCGGCCGCCAGCGCGGCAACAGCCACGTCACCGAGTGCGCGATCGCCCTGAGTCGCCCGGTGATCGAGGTCGCAGGTCATCACCAGGCCGGAAAAACCCAGCTCCACGCGCAGGGCCGAAATCAGTTCGCGCGACAGCGAAGCCGCCACCGCCGGCTGAACCGCGCGGAAACGGGCCGGCCCCATCATTACCGCGTCGACACCCTCGTCGATCCCCGCTTCGAACGGCGCCCAAAGCGATCTCAATTCGGCGAGCGAAAGCGGCACGGTGGCATCGCTCGTGGCCGGGTGGCCCACCAGGTCGGGATGCCCGGGAAAATGTTTGAGCGTGGTCTGCAGACCGGCGCGACGAACGCCGCGCACGTACGCCCGGACCATCGCCGCCGCCTGAACCGGATCGTCGGCCAGCGTCCGGCCGTTCAGCCACAGGTTGCGCCCCGTCACGACATCGGCGGTCGGTGACAGCACCAGATTGATCCCGGCTTGCGCGACCCCCTTGGCCATTTCAAAGCAGACATCCTCCAGCTCGCGTGGCGGCATCCGTTGCGCATCGTCCCGGCCCGGCAACGGCGGCGTCAGCCATTGCAGCC
>NZ_BCPP01000697.1:0-3883 GCF_016586125.1 Burkholderia sp. E168m23 | reverse complement strand
AGGTGACGAGCCAGTCGTGGACGATCGCCACGCGCAGCGCACGCGCCGGCTGCCGCGCGCCCGCGCGCTCGGCCGGCACCGCGCGGTGCAGCGCGGCGTCGCCCGGGTGGGCAACGGCGGCATCGGCCGCGGCGAGATTCAGGACGGCGTGTTCCGCCAGATCGCGATTCATATGGTTTTCCTCGCATTGAGACGGACAAACAGGTCGCGCACGAGTGCGCGCAATCCCGGCGTCATCGTGAGCGACCACGCGACGTTCAGCACCAGCACGACCGCGCACATGCCGATCGACTCGCCGAGCCCCGACCAGGCTTGGGCCAGAAACAGGCTCGCGAGCAGGAAGGCGAGATGGGCGAGCATGTCGAGCACGATCGCGCGCATTCGGATCGCCGACAGGTACAGCAGCACGCCGTAGTCGACGAGCGCGCGCGCCGCGACGACCACCGCCGCGCCGATCAGCCCGAAGTGATGAATGCCGAACCACAGGCCGCCGACGAAGAACGGCATCTCGACGAGCCCGGCGAATGCCGCGCGGGCCGGGTTGACCTGCGACTGGATCAGGATGCGCGTGACGCTCGCCTGGCCGACGAGCCACACGCTGATCACCAGCACGCGGCCGACCGGCGCCGAATGCGCGGCGAGATCGGCGCCGACCCACAGCGTGAGGAACGGCGCGAGCGCGAAGATCGCGACGATGCCGACCGGCGTGAATACGCCGTTCAGGAATTCGAGCGACTGGCGCGCGAGGGTATCCGCATGATCGCGGCCGACCGCCGACAGCCGCGGGAACAGCGTGCGCACCAGCGCGTTCGGCAGCATGTTCAACCTTGTGACGAGGTTCTGCGGCACCGTGTAGTAGGTGACGAATTTCGCGCCCATGCCGGCGCCGAGCATCACGCGGTCGAGCGTGTCGGCGATCATGCTGGTCGTGCTCGCGATCAGCATCCAGCCGCCGAAGTTGAACAGCCCTTTCGCGGTGCCCCACTGCGGCGGATCGATGCGGCGGATGCCGAGCACCTTGATGCTGGCCTGCCCGAGCATCACCGCCGCGATCAGCCGCGCGACGACGGCCGCGGCGAGCACCGTCTGCAGGTTCGGCGCGATCCACCACGCGGCGGCGAGCGGCAGCAGCTGGAACAGGAACGTGCCGATCGTCTGGTTCGTGTTGAACACGCCGAACCGTTCGGCGCCGTTGATCGCGCCGGCGAACACCCACGACACGTTCGCGAGCGGAATCGCGAGCGCGAGCCACGGCAGCGCGAGATACACCTCGTGCTGCATCGCGGCCGACACCTTCGTGAAATACGCGGTGTAGACGAACGCGCCGAAATAGATCAGCAGTCCGCCCGCGATGCCGGTGCCGAGATTCAGCCAGAACGCGCTCCAGAACACGCGTGCGCTTTCGTCGGCGTTGCCGCTCGCGAGCGCCTTCGAGATGTGGTTCTGCGCGGCCATGCTCATCCCGAGATCGAGGATCCCGAAATAGCCGATCAGCGTCCACACGAGGCTTACGACGCCATAGCGTTCGACGCCGAGCGCGTGGATGTACGCGGGCACGGTCACCAGCGACACGAAGGTCGGCAGGATCAGCCCGATGAAGTTGATCGAAACGTTCTTGAGTATGCCTTTGTCCATGCTTTAGCCCATGGGCCCGTTAAGGTTTCCAGCGGTACATGAGCACCTTGCCGCGCGCGTCTTCCTCGACGAACACCAGGTACTCGCCGTTCTCGCGCCGGAACGCGCTGATGCCGAACGGCACGTCGACCCAGCCCGACGCCTTGCCGACCTCGGCGCCCGGGCTCATCACGCCGACTTCCTTGCCGGCTTCCTTGTCGTACACGTGGATCTTGCCGACCGGCTCCACCGTGAAGATGTAGCGGCCCTCGACCGTGATCCCGATCAGGTCGAAGATCGGCTTCGCATCGAGCTTCCACGGCAGCGCCACCTGGTAGCGCGCGACCGGCGAGCCCGTCGACCACTTGTCGAAGCGGATCAGCACGCGCCCCACTTCCTTGTTGATGCCCGGCTGCGGCGGCGCATCGGCCGTGTAGCCGGTCACGTACAGCGTGTCGGTCTGCGGCTCGTAGATCGCGCGGCGCAACTGCGTGAACGGCTGCGGCATCGGGTAGGTCGTGACCTTGTCGTACGAATAGATCGGGTTGCCGGCCTTGTCGACGCCGCCGTACTGGAAGCGGTGGATGCCGCGCACGTCGCTCGTGCGCCAGATGTCGCCCTTCGTGTCGACCCACCAGCCCCAGCCGCCCGCCTTCGCCTTGCCCGTCGTGTTGATCTCGGACTCGTCGGCATCGATCCGGCCGTTGCCGTTCGCGTCGCGCCACAGCCAGTCGCCGCCCGGCGGCTTGTTCGGCACCTTGTCGACCGGCCGCGCGCGGCCCGCGATCAGGCCCGACGGAATCGCAACCTCGCCGTCGCGCTTCGCGTCGAAGCGGTAGATCTTCAGGTGATCGGCGTACATGTCGGTCAGGTACAGGAACGTGCGGCCGTCGACGCGCCGCGCGATCGGCATGCCCGGATACTGGTCCGTGTGGAACACCGGGTCGTCCGGATACTTGAAGCGGTTCGACAGGAAGCCGACGTATTTCCAGTCCTGGCCCGGCGGCTTCGACAGGTCGAGCTCGAAGCGCTTGTTGCCCGTGTACACGCTGTTCGGCCGCGCGGGATCGAGCCACGCGCCGTCGACGAACAGCAGCCCCTGCACCTGCCAGCGCAGCTTGCCGTCCGGCGTGTAGCTCTCCAGCACCGCGCCGAGCCCGGCGCCGATCGTGTCGTGGCGCGGCCCGATCCCGTTCATCGATACATAGATGTTGCCCGCGCGGTCGACGCCGACGCCGGTCAGCCCGTTGAAACGCTGCGGCCCCGGCCGGCCCGGCACCGGGCCCGCGAAGATGCCCCCGCGTTCGCCGAGCGTGCCCGACGGCGCATAGCCGTTGCCGCCTTTCGAGAAGATCAGGATCTGCTGGCGCGGCCCGTTGTCCGCGACGAGCACGCGCCCTTTCGCGTCGACCGCCACGTCCACCGCGTCGGTGCCTTCCGGCAGCGCCGGCGCGTCGTCGAGCTTGCGGCCGTCGGCCCGCACGTGCACGAGATGCGCGGGCCCACCCAGCGTATCGGTCAGCAGCCACAGCGTGCCGTCGCCGGCGAGCGCGATGCGGCCCGGCTCGTGCGCGCTCCACGTGCCCTTCTGCTGCATCGTCTCCGCGTCGTACACATCCACCACGTCGCGCGACGGATTGGTCGCGAACAGCGTCTTGTCGTCGGCCGCGAGGCCGCCCACTTCCGCCTTCGCCTCACCCACTTCCGAGCGTGCGGGCGCCGGCACCTCGTTCATCATCATGAAGCTGGCGGCCATCCGTGCGCGGCCGGTATCGGCACGCCCGCCCGGCGCGACCTGCGGCGCCGCGCGAAACGGCGCGGGCTGCTTCATGTCGCCGATCGTGCGCCGCGAGATGCCGAACCATTGCTTGCCCTTGTCCGGCCAGATGCCGGGCGACTGCAGGTGGCCGCGCTCGTTGCCGACGCCGATCGCGACATACGCGTACTTGCCGTTCACCGCGATCGCGCTGCCGCCGAGATTGCCCCAGCCGTGCGTGCCGCCGGCGAAGCCGAGCATCTTCCCGTCCTGGTAGACGCTCGCCTCGGCGCCGCTCTCGTCCCACGGCGCATTCGTATACACCTTGCCCTCGGGCGTCACCGCGATCGCGCGGATGTCGATCTGCGTCCATGTGCCATCGCCATAGCCGAACGTGTTGCCGATCCACGAGGTCGTCGCGGGCAACACCGTTTCGGCCGGCGCGGCGCTCGTCAGCAGCACCGCGCATACCGTCATGCCAACCAGAATCAGACGTCGCAATGCGCTTCTCCA
>NZ_BCPP01000696.1:0-3888 GCF_016586125.1 Burkholderia sp. E168m23 | reverse complement strand
ATTCATCGTGCGATTGTAGCGCCGCGCGACGCGGTGCGTGAGAGCAGGGCCCGAAGCCGCACCGGCCAAGGCCCGCGCGGCGGCTGTTGCAAACCATCCACAGGCCGGACGGGCGATTTTCTACCCGGCTGCACCGGCCGGTTATGATCGACGACAACGTATACTCTCGGCAGTTCCCTTGAAAAGGCAGATGATGAAATTAATCGGTTCGCTCAGCAGCCCGTACGTCCGAAAGGCGCGGATCGTGCTTGCTGAAAAGAAGATCGACTACAAGCTGGAGCTCGAGGACGTGTGGGCGCCGGAGACGGATATTCATGCATCGAATCCGCTCGGCAAGGTCCCGTGCCTCGTGATGGAGGATGGTGCCGCGGTGTTCGATTCCCGCGTGATTTGCGAATACGTCGATACGCTGTCGCCGGTCGGCAAGCTGATTCCGCCGTCGGGCCGCGAGCGCGTCGAAGTGCGTTGCTGGGAGGCATTGGGCGACGGCGTGCTCGACGCAGCCGTCGCGATCCGTCTCGAACACACGATGCGCGACGAAGCGCAGCGCAGCGCGAGCTGGATCGCGCGTCAGCAACGCAAGATCGACGACGCGCTCGTCGCGATGTCGCAGGGCCTCGGCGGCAAGGCGTGGTGCGTCGGCAATCATTACACGCTCGCCGACATCGCACTCGGCTGCGCGCTCGGCTACCTCGACTTCCGGATGCCCGAGCTCAACTGGCGCGATCGCCACCCGAACCTGGACAAGCACTTCGTGAAGCTGCTGCAGCGGCAATCCTTCGCCGATACGCTGCCGCCGCAGAGCTGAGCCGGCCCGGTCCTCACGCATTCGGCAGACGAAAGAAAAGCGCCCCGCGGGGCGCTTTTCTTTTTGCGGCGCAGGCCGCCCGCCGCCGGAGCGGGGCGGCCGCCTGCATCAGTCGATCGACGCGTACACCGCTTCGCCGAGCGTGAACGAGTCGCTGCGGGCGATCGGCCACCACTTGTCGTACAGCGAGAAGCCGCAGGTCTGGCCGTCGAGCAGCGCACCGGGTTTCAGGTACTTCAGCAGTTGCGACATCAGCCGCACCTCGTGCGGCGCGACCCGCTGCACGATGTGATGCGCCCGCAGCTCGGACGGATGGGCGAGGCCGGCCGCCTGCACGAGTTCCTGCAGCGCATGCAGCGTATTGCGATGGAAGTTGTACACGCGCTCGGCCTTGTCGGGCACGACGAGCGCACGCTGGCGCACCGGGTCCTGCGTCGCGACGCCGGTCGGGCAGCGGTCGGTGTGGCAGTGCTGCGCCTGGATGCAGCCGACCGCGAACATGAAGCCGCGCGCCGAATTCACCCAGTCCGCGCCGATCGCGAGCGTGCGCGCGATGTCGAACGCCGTGATGATCTTGCCGCTGGCGCCGAGCTTCACGCGATCGCGCACGCCGATGCCGACGAGCGTGTTGTGCACGAGCAGCAGCCCCTCCTGCAGCGGCACGCCGACGTGGTCGGTGAATTCGAGCGGTGCCGCGCCGGTGCCGCCTTCCGCGCCGTCGACGACGATGAAGTCGGGCACGATGCCCGTCTCGAGCATCGCTTTCGCGATCCCGAAGAATTCCCACGGATGGCCGATGCACAGCTTGAAGCCGGTCGGCTTGCCGCCGGACAGCGTGCGCAGCCGCTCGACGAATTCGAGCAGCCCGCGCGGCGTCGAGAATTCCGAGTGCGTCGCGGGCGAGATGCAGTCCTTGCCCATCGGCACGCCGCGCGTCTCGGCGATTTCCGGCGTGATCTTCGCGGCCGGCAGCACGCCGCCGTGGCCGGGCTTCGCGCCCTGCGACAGCTTCACCTCGATCATCTTGACCTGCGGATCGGCGGCCTGTTTCGCGAACTTGTCGGGGTTGAATGTGCCGTCGTCGTTGCGGCAGCCGAAGTAGCCGGACGCGATTTCCCAGATGATGTCGCCGCCGTTCTCGCGGTGGTACTTCGACAGCGAGCCTTCGCCGGTGTCGTGCGCGAAGCCGCCTTTCTTCGCGCCGAGGTTCAGCGAGCGGATCGCGTTCGCGGACAGCGAGCCGAAGCTCATCGCCGAGATGTTGAAGATCGAAATGTCGTACGGTTGCGCGCGCGTCGCGCCGACGCGGATGCGGAAATCGTGGTTCGGCAGCTTCGTCGGCGCGAGCGAATGGCTGATCCATTCGTGCGCGACGGCCTTCACGTTCAGCTCGGTGCCGTACGGGCGGTTGTCGGCGACGTTCTTCGCGCGCTGGTAGACGAGGCTGCGCTGCGCACGCGAGAACGGCTTCTCGTCGGTGTCGTCCTCGACGAAGTATTGGCGGATTTCAGGTCGGATGAATTCGAACAGGAAGCGGAAGTGGCCCCAGAGCGGGTAGTTCCGCAGGATCGCGTGGCGGTCCTGGTTCAGGTCGTACAGGCCGAGCGCGACGAGGGCGATGGGGAGGATGATCCACAGCCACGAAAGCACGTGGATCGACGCGAGTGCGGCCGCGGCGATGAGCAGCAGGACAGCACACCACATCGCGAGGTAGCGTCTTGAAAGCATGGGGACTCCGTAAGAATCTTGAAATACCGCCATGCGTACGCTGCGCGGCGGCGCGCCGGCCGCGGCGGAATCGTGTTCCGCCGGGCGCGACGTGCCGCAAGTCTAAACCGAATGGATGTCAGCGTGCTTCGGCGAGCGCCGGCGCGTGGCCCGCCGACGTGGCCTGACCGGGCTGGCCGGTGGCCGCGGATTCGATGATGCCGCCGCCGAGGCAGATCTCGCCGTCGTACAGCACGGCCGACTGGCCGGGCGTGACGGCCCATTGCGCGTCGTCGAACGCGAGCGAGAAGCGCGCTTCGCCTGCCGGGCCGGCAGCCGCCGCGCCGAACACGCACGCCGCATCGGCCTGCCGGTAGCGCGTCTTCGCACCGCACGCGAAGCCGTCCGCCGGCGGCTCGCCGGCGACCCAGCTCACGTTGCCGGCGATGAGCTCGCGCGACAGCAGCCACGGATGATCGTGGCCCTGCACGACGTACAGCGTGTTCGACGCGATGTCCTTCGCGGCGACGAACCACGGCTCGCCGCTGCCGCTCTTGCTGCCGCCGAGGCCGATGCCCTTGCGCTGGCCGAACGTGTAGAACGCGAGGCCGATGTGCTCGCCGACCACCTTGCCGTCGGGCGTCTTCATCGGGCCGGGTTTGGTCGGAAGATAGCGGTTCAGGAAATCGCGGAACGGCCGTTCGCCGATGAAGCAGATGCCGGTCGAATCCTTCTTCTTCGCGTTCGGCAGCCCGATCTGCGCGGCGATCTCGCGCACCTTCGTCTTCGGGATCTCGCCGAGCGGGAACATCGTCTTCGACAGTTGCGCCTGGTTCAGCCGGTGCAGGAAGTACGACTGGTCTTTCGTATGATCGAAGGCCTTCAGCAGTTCGAAACGCCCGTCGCGTTCGCGCACGCGCGCATAGTGGCCGGTCGCGATCATTTCCGCGTCGAGCGACATCGCGTGGTCGAGGAACGCCTTGAACTTGATCTCGGCGTTGCACAGCACGTCGGGGTTCGGCGTGCGGCCGGCCGAGTATTCGCGCAGGAACTCGGCGAATACGCGGTCCTTGTATTCCGCGGCGAAGTTGACGGCTTCCACGTCGATGCCGATCAGGTCGGCCACCGACACGACGTCGATCCAGTCCTGGCGCGTCGAGCAGTACTCGCCGTCGTCGTCGTCTTCCCAGTTCTTCATGAACAGGCCGACCACGTCGTAGCCCTGTTCCTTCAGCAGCCACGCGGTCACCGACGAATCGACGCCGCCCGACATGCCCACCACTACACGGCGCTTGCTCATTTGCTGACCGCCTGACGTTCGAATGCCTCGGGGCGCGGGGCGACCGAATGCGTGTGCACGAAATCGAGCGGAA
>NZ_BCPP01000695.1:0-3889 GCF_016586125.1 Burkholderia sp. E168m23 | reverse complement strand
ACATTCCGGGGCATCGAATTGTTGCGTTGCGATAACGCTTTTCGATGCCTGTGAAAGCCTGATGACGCTGACCTGAGAGCCAGCATATACGAGCCAATAACGGCGTCAAATGTTTTTTTAAGGTCCTGCATCAGGGCTTTCCCGAGCGTGAAAACAAAAGATTCATAAAAGGAATAATCGACACGGTGTCCATTATTTCGAACGCCTTTCAGGGTTTTCCCCGCTGATGTGCGGCATAAAGTGATTAGAATATTCAACGGCAGTCCACCGCGTCGTTTCACTTTGTCATCGCACTTATCGTGTCCGAAACCGAATCGATGTCCACCGAAGTCGCCGAGCGCCTGCGTTTCGTGCGCAACAAGCATGGCCTGTCGCAGCGCGAACTCGCGAAGCGCGCCGGCGTCACCAACGGCACGATCTCGCTGATCGAACAGGGCCGCGTGAGCCCGTCGGTCGGCTCGCTGAAGAAGCTGCTCGAATGCATCCCGATGAGTCTCGCGGAATTCTTCACGTTCGAGCTCGTCGAATCGCGCGCGGTCGTGTCGCGTCGCGACGAGATGCCGAACCTCGGCAACGAGTCGCTCGCGTTTCATCTGGTCGGTGCGAACGTGAAGGATCGCAACATGTGCATCCTGCGCGAGATCTATCAGCCGCTGGCCGACACGGGGCCCGAGATGCTGGTGCACGCGGGGCACGAGGGCGGTGTCGTCGTGTCGGGCCGGCTCGAGCTGACCGTCGATAGTGCGACGTGGCTGCTCGACCCCGGAGACGGCTACTACTTCGAGAGCCGTTTGCCGCATCGTTTTCGCAATCCCAGCGCGGAACTGATCTGCGAGGTCGTCTCGGCCAATTCGCCGGCGACCTTCTGACCGCGCGTCACCGCATTCGCTGCAGGCCGGCAGCGTGCCACCCGCACGGCGTGCCGCATCGCGAATGCCCCAACATTGAGGCATCCTGATGAACAAGTTGACTTTGGCTGACTGGCAACACAAGGCGGCGTCGCTCGAGATCGAAGGGCGCGCATTCATCGACGGCGCGTCGCGCGACGCGCACGGCGGCAAGACGTTCGACTGCGTGAGCCCGATCGACGGCCGCGTGCTGGCGAAGGTCGCCGACTGCGGCGAAGCGGACGTGAACGCGGCCGTCGCGGCGGCCCGCCGCGCATTCGACGCGGGTGTGTGGGCCGGCTTGAATCCGCGCGAGCGCAAGGCCGTGCTGCTGCGCTGGGCCGCGCTGATGCGCGCGCATCTCGACGAACTGTCGCTGCTCGAGACGCTCGACGCGGGCAAGCCGATCGGCGACACGACGACGGTCGACGTGCCGGGCGCCGCGTACTGCGTCGAATGGTTTGCGGAAGCGATCGACAAGGTCGGCGGCGAGGTCGCGCCGGCCGATCATCATCTCGTCGGCCTCGTCACGCGCGAGCCGGTCGGCGTGGTGGCCGCCGTCGTGCCGTGGAACTTCCCGATCCTGATGGCCGCATGGAAATTCGGCCCCGCGCTCGCGGCCGGCAACAGCGTCGTGCTGAAGCCGTCGGAGAAATCGCCGCTGACCGCGATCCGCGTCGCGCAGCTCGCGTTCGAGGCCGGCATTCCGGCCGGCGTGTTCAACGTCGTGCCGGGCGCGGGCGAACCGGGCAAGCTGCTCGCGCTGCATCGCGACGTCGACTGCATCGCGTTCACGGGCTCGACGGCGGTCGGCAAGCTGATCATGCAGTACGCGGCGCAGTCGAACCTGAAGCGCGCGTGGCTCGAGCTCGGCGGCAAGTCGCCGAACATCGTGCTGCCCGATTGCCCCGATCTCGACCGCGCGGCGCAGACGGCGGCCGGCGCGATCTTCTACAACATGGGCGAGATGTGCACGGCCGGCTCGCGGCTGCTCGTGCATCGCGACATCAAGGACGCGTTCATCGAGAAGCTCGTCGCGGCCGCCCGCGCGTACGTGCCGGGCAATCCGCTCGATCCGTCGGTATCGATGGGTGCGATCGTCGACGGCATCCAGCTCGAGCGCGTGCTGGGTTACATCGAAGCGGGGCGCGGCGAAGGTCGGCTCGTCACGGGCGGTGCGCGCGTGAACGCGGAAACGGGCGGCTTCTACGTGGAGCCGACGGTGTTCGAGGTGAAGCCCGATGCGAAGATCGCGCGCGAGGAAATCTTCGGGCCCGTGCTGTCGGTGATCGTGTTCGACGACGTCGACGAGGCCGTGCGGATCGCGAACGACACCGAATACGGGCTGGCCGCGGCCGTGTGGACGTCGAACCTGACGACCGCGCACGACGTGTCGCGCCGGCTGCGTGCGGGCACCGTGTGGGTGAACTGCTATGACGAGGGCGGCGACATGAACTTCCCGTTCGGCGGCTACAAGCAGTCGGGCAACGGTCGCGACAAGTCGCTGCATGCGCTCGAGAAGTACACGGAACTGAAGTCGACGCTGATCCGGCTGCGCTGACGCGATACCGGGGCGGGCGCGTCGCCGTGCGGCGCCGCGCCCGCGGCCTTCGGCGCGCGTTACGCGGTGCGCAGCGCGGGATGGAAGCCGGCGGCCTCGATGATCGACTGCACGCGCTCGGCGCCTTGCGCCGAGTCGACCTTGACGATCTTCGCCGCGACGTCGATGTCGAGCTTCGCGGCGGGGTCCGCGGCCGTCACCGCGCGCGTGATGGCGTTGGCGCAGCCGCCGCAGGTCATGTCCTGGACTTCGAATTCCATCGTGTTCTCCCGGGTTGATGGTTGACGAATAGATTCAGCATGAAGCTTGCCATGGTGGGAAGGTCAAGCGCCGCATGCGGCGACGTGCATCGCATCAGTCATTTGTAATGCTGAGGTCTGACGAATAGTCATTCGCGTGCGCGCGTCAGTCCGAATTTTTCCCGATTGACGACCGCCCATTATCGGCGAAATCCGGCGGAGCCTTGCGCGGCAACGGGCGTGCGGGATCGACTGCCCACGATCTCCCTGAGCGGAGTAAGGGTACTCCGAGGTGAAAATGCGAATCGATCTTAGTATCGATTCCCTTCGATATTTCAAACCATTTCAAACCATTACGCACATGACCCGTTTCGCTCTCGGTTTCGCACTGGCCCTGCTGGGCGCCTCGGCAACGTCCGCCTTCGCTGCCGACGACATCGTCAACCTGACGCTGAAGGACCACAAGTTCTCGCCCGATGGCGTGACGATTCCCGCTGGCAAGAAGGTGAAATTCGTCGTGAAGAACCTCGACGCGACGCCCGCGGAATTCGAGAGCGACGACTTCAAGGCCGAGAAGGTCGTGCCGGCCGGCAAGTCGGTCGAGATCCTGGTCGGGCCGCTGAAGGCGGGGACCTACGAGTTCCACGACGAGTATCACGAAGCGCAGTCGAAGACGCACCTGACCGTCAAGTAAGCCGATACCGACATGCTGTCTACCGCCCTGATCGTCTTTCGTGAAGTGCTCGAGGCCGCGCTGGTGGTCTCGATCGTGATGGCCGCCACGAAGGGCGTGCCGCGGCGCGGCTGGTGGGTGGGCGGCGGGCTGGTCGGCGGCGTGGTCGGCGCCGGCCTGATCGCGGCGTTCGCCGACGTGATCTCGCAATGGGCTTCGGGCATGGGCCAGGAAGTCTTCAACGCGGGCGTGATGTTCGTCGCGACGCTGATGCTCGCGTGGCATTGCATCTGGATGAGCCGGCACGGCCGCGAAATGGCGCTGCACATGGGCGAGGTCGGCCGGGCGGTCGCGGCCGGCAGTCGGCCGCTGACCGGGCTCGCGATCGTGGTCGGCGTCGCGGTGTTGCGCGAAGGCTCCGAGGCCGTGCTGTTCCTGTACGGGATCGCGGCGGGCGATCCGGGCCAGACGCCGCAGATGCTCGTCGGCGGGCTGCTCGGCGTGCTCGGCGGGGCGGGGCTCGGCTACG
>NZ_BCPP01000694.1:0-3894 GCF_016586125.1 Burkholderia sp. E168m23 | reverse complement strand
GCAGCACGGCGACATCGACGCGATCGGCTTCGAGCGCCTTCGCCACCTCGAGCGCACGCATCGTCATGATCCCGGACGAGATCAGCAGCACGTCGTTGCCGTCGCGCAGCAGCTTGGCCTTGCCGAGCTCGAAACGGTAATCGTATTCGTCGAGCACGGCCGGCACGTTGCCGCGCAGCAGACGCGCGTACACCGGCCCCTTGTGCGCGGCGATGGCCGGCACCATCTGTTCGATGTCGAGCGCGTCGCACGGGTCGATCACCGTCATGTTCGGCATCGCACGCATCAGCGCGAGATCCTCGGCGGCCTGGTGGCTCGGCCCGTAGCCGGTCGTGAGCCCCGGCAATGCGCAGATCAGCTTCACGTCGAGGTTGTCCTCGGCGATCGCCTGGTGAATGAAGTCGTACGCGCGGCGCGTCGCAAACACCGCATAGGTCGTGACGAACGGCTGCGCGCCTTCGTGCGCGAACCCGGCGGCGGCCCCCATCAGCAGTTGCTCGGCCATGCCCATCTGGTAGTACCGCTCCGGGAACGCCTTCGCGAAGATGTGCAGGTCGGTGTACTTACCGAGATCGGCCGTCATGCCGATCACGTTGGCGTTCGTGCGGGCGAGTTCGGTCAGCGCATGGCCGAACGGCGCGGAGCGGGTCGCCTGCCCTTCCGCGGCGATGGAGGCGATCATCGCCGACGTCTTCAGGCGCGGCTTGTTGTCGGCGGTGCTCATGCGTGTCTCCCTGCTTCGAGTGCGTCGAGCGCGAGTTGCCACTCGTGCGCATCGACCCGGATGAAATGGCTCTTCTCGCGTGCTTCGAGGAACGGCACGCCGCACCCCATCTTCGTGTCGCAGACGATGATGCGCGGCTGCGGCGCGTCGTGCCGGCGCGCATCGTCGAACGCGCGTTTCACCGCGTCGATGTCGTTGCCGTCCACCCGTTGCACGTACCAGCCGAACGCCTGGAGCTTGTCGACCAGCGGCTCGAACGCCATGACCTGGGTCGACGGGCCGTCGGCCTGCTGGTTGTTCACGTCGACGATCGCGATCAGGTTGTCGAGCTTCCAGTGCGCGGCCGACATCAGCCCTTCCCAGATCGCGCCTTCGTCCAGCTCGCCATCCGAGAACAGCGTGTAGACGAACGCATCGGAGCCCTTGCGCTTCAGGCCGAGACACCGGCCGACCGCGATCGTCAGCCCCTGCCCGAGCGAGCCGCCGGACATTTCCATTCCGGGCGTGTAGCTCGCCATGCCGGACATCGGCAAGCGGCTGTCGTCGCTGCCATAGGTTTCGAGTTCCGCGGCCGGCAGGATGCCGGCTTCGAACAGCGCCGCGTACAGCGCGATCGCATAGTGCCCGTTCGACAGCAGGAAGCGGTCGCGCCCTTCCCAGTCGGGATCGTCGGCGCGATAGCGCATCGCGCCGAAATAGGCGACGGCCAGCACGTCGGCGATGTCGAGCGCCTGGCCGACATAGCCCTGCCCCTGCACTTCGCCCATCAGCACGGCGTTTCTTCGGATGCGGTACGCGCGCTCGGCGAGCGTGACCGCTTCATGGATGGTTTCGGTTTCCATCGATCACTCCAGTATCGGGTCGGAAGGAATGCAAATGAATCGGCGGTGATCAGCGGTTCACGGATCGGGGCACGAGGAACACCAGCAGCGCGCCGGCCGTGATCGCGACGGAGATGAACACGAGCCCCGCGGTGGACTTGCCGGTCAGGTCGTTCAGCCAGCCGACGATCGCCGGCGAGAAGAAGCCCGCCAGGTTCGCGAAGCAGTTGACCGCGGCGATGCCCGCCGCCGCCGACATCCCGCCCAGCAACGCGGTCGGCAGCGACCAGAACTGCGACGACGACGCGAGGATGCCGGCGGACGCGATGCTCAGGCACACGATCGATGCGCCGACGCTGCCGAGCATCGGCAACGTGGCGAAGCCCGCCGCCGCGACCAGCATCGGCACCGCGAGATGGAAGCGTCGCTCGCGGCGACGATCCGCGCTGATGCCGATCAGCGGCAGCGCAACGATCGCGCACGCATACGGGATCGCGGTGAACAGACCGACCCACAGCGGATCGGCCACGCCCGCCTTGCGAATGATCGTCGGCAGCCAGAACGTGAGGCCGTACTGCCCGAGCACCACGCAGAAGTAGATCGCGGCCATCAGCCACAGCCGGCGGTCCGCGACGAAGGTCCGAATCGACAGGTGGGCGGTGGTGTGCGCGGCGTCGGCCGACACGTTGCGCGCGAGCAAGGCTTTTTCGGCGTCGGTCAGCCATTTCGCGCCGGCGATGCCGTCGTCGAGATACAGCAGGATCGCGAAACCCAGCACGAACGACGGCAGCGCCTCGAGCAGGAACAGCCACTTCCAGCCGGCCATCGACATCGCGCCGTGCAGCGAATGCATGATCGCGCCCGACAGCGGCCCGCCGATGATCCCGGCGAGCGGAATCGCCATGAAGAACAGCGACAGCGCCTTCGCGCGCCGCGCCGACGGGAACCAGTACGTGAGGTACAGGATCACGCCCGGCGCGAAGCCGGCTTCGGCGACGCCGAGCAGAAATCGCAGCACGTAGAACGCGGTGGGCGACTTGACGAACACGAAGCTCGCCGAGATCACCGCCCAGGTCAGCATGATGCGCGCGAGCCAGCGACGCGCGCCGACGCGATGCAGGATCAGGTTGCTCGGCACCTCGAACAGGAAATAACCGAGGAAGAAGATGCCGGCGCCCATCCCGTAGACCGTCTCGCTGAAACGCAGGTCGTTGAGCATCTGCAGTTTCGCGAAGCCGACGTTGACGCGGTCGAGATACGCGCCGAGGTAGCACAACATCAGGAACGGGATCAGCCGTCGCGCGACCTTCGCGTAGGTGGCCGCTTCGAACGTCCGCGCGTCGTCCCGTTGCAGCATCTCGCCCTCGACGGGCGGTGCGGGGTACTTTGCTCTCATCCTTGTCTCCTGCCATGGCCCCGGGTTGTCCCGGGTGCATGATGGTCGGCGCCGCGCATCGGGCGGCGCCGTTCTCAGTGAATCAGCATCCCGCCGTTGACGTCGAGCGTGATGCCCGTCAGGTAGCTCGACAGGTCGCTCAGCAGGAACAGGCACGCATGCGCGACGTCGGCAGCCTCGCCGAGCCGGCCGAGCGGAATGCCCTTGATGATGTCCTCGCGCATGTCGGGCGTCAGCTTGTCGCCGGTGATGTCGGTCTGGATCAGGCCCGGCGTGATCGAATTGACGCGGACCCGGTCGGCGCCGAATTCGCGCGCCATCGCCTTCGCGAGGCCGAGCACGCCGGCCTTGGCGGCGCTGTAGTGGGGGCCGCCGAAAATGCCGCCGCCGCGTTGCGCGGAGACCGACGACATGCAGACGATGCTGCCGCCGCGCTGCGCCTGCATCGCGGGCAGCACCGCTTGCGACATGTACAGCGTGCCGCGCAGGTTCACGTCGACGATCGCATCGAAGTCGCGCGCCGAGATCTCCAGCGTGCGCACCGGCTGCGTGATGCCGGCGTTGTTCACGAGGCCGTCGATGCGGCCGAAGTGCTCAAGCGTCGCGCGGGCGGCCGCCGCGCATGCGTCGCGATCGGTCACGTCGCAGGCGAGGCCGAGATGGCCGGCGCCGAGTTCGGCGGCGGCCGCTTCCGCGTCGTCGCGGCGCAGGTCGAGGATCGCCACGCGTGCGCCGTGCGCGGCCAGCGCGCGGGCCGTGGCCTTGCCGATCCCGCGCGGCGACGCGGCGCCGGTCACGATGATGGTCCGGTTGTCGAGCAACATCGCTTGTCTCCTGTGTTGATGTGTTGTCCGGAGTGTCGGCTCACCGGGCACCCGCATCAACGCGGAAACGCTCAGCCATAGTTGAGAAAATTTCAGATGACGGCAAGTAGCCGGTGCTGCAGCGCAATA
>NZ_BCPP01000693.1:0-3898 GCF_016586125.1 Burkholderia sp. E168m23 | reverse complement strand
GCCCGGACGGCGCGGTGATCGACGCGACGCCCGGCAAGAGTATCTGCGACAACCTGCTCGATCACGGGATCGAGATCGAACATGCATGCGAGAAGTCGTGCGCATGCACGACGTGCCACGTGGTGATCCGCGAAGGCTTCAACGATCTGACGCCGTCCGAGGAGGACGAGGACGATCTGCTGGACAAGGCGTGGGGCCTCGAGCCGACGTCGCGTCTGTCGTGCCAGGCGATCGTGAAGGAAGATTCGGACCTGGTGGTCGAGATCCCGAAGTACTCGATCAACCACGCGAAGGAAAATCACTGACAGGAACCGGAGGCAGGCGATGAAATGGACCGATTCGCGTGAAATAGCCATTGCGCTGGCGGACAAGCACCCCGACATCGACCCGCAGCGGATCAACTTCGTCGACCTGCGCCAGTGGGTGCTCGAGCTCGACGGCTTCGACGACGATCCGACGCATTCCGGCGAGAAGATCCTCGAGGCGATCCAGGCACACTGGATCGACGAATCGGATTTCGACGACGAGGACTGATCGACCCCGACCCGAACGGCCACGGCGTGCGCTGCAACGGTGCACGCCGCGTCAATGAAAACGGCTCGTGAGCGCTTGCTCGCGAGCCGTTTTCGTTTTGGGCGACGCCGCGCACGACGTGCAGGCAGCGGGACGCCGGCGACTACACGATCAGTTTCAAGCGCCGACCAGCGTGCCGTTCTCGATCCGCACGCGCTGACCCTGGCCGAACGGCGGCGGGTTGTGGTACGTGAACGTGCGCGTCGCGCCGCTTTCCATCTGCACTTGCACCTGATAGTCGGTTTCCGCGCGGACCTGCTTCTCGACCTGGTTGCCGGCGAGACCGCCGCCCAGCGCGCCGATGATCGTCATCGCGGTGCGGCCGTTGCCGTTACCGAACTGGTTGCCGAGCAGGCCACCGGCCGCTGCGCCGCCCACGGCGCCGATCCCCGAGCTCTGGCCCGGCGTGCGCGTCTGCGTGATCGCGACGACCGTACCGCAGCTCTGGCAGTAGGCCTGCGCCGGCGCCGACGGCTGCTGCGCGTATTGCGGCGGCTGCGGCGCGGTCGTGTGACGGCGGTGCGGCGCGGCCGGGCGCGGCGCGGGCTTCGGCTCGGCCTGCGCGACGGCGGCCTTCTGCTGCGCGGCGGCCTGTTCCGCGGCTTGCCGCTGCGCTTGCGCGGCCAGCGCGGCGCTGGCGGCCGCGGCCGTATCGACGGCCGGTTGCGACGCGATCAGCGCGGCCTGGGTCTGGCCATTCTGTTCATTGCTGCTGGTGGCTTTCGGGAAGACGCCCGTGATCGCTGCCGTCGCCGCGAGGCTGGCGACGATAACGGCGCCCGCTGCGGTGGCGATCAGCGGGTGGAGGCGTTGCTTTTGCGGCGTGGTCTGAGTCTGATTGTCCATTTTTTTCTCCAAGGTCGATCCGCATCGGCGCGCTGCGCCGGAGCAGGATCCCACGCTCGGGAGCGAGCAGACTCGGCGTTCCGGCGCCTCGTTCTGGTCCCGTGGTCATGCGTGGTGACGCAACAGGAGTGTCGTCCACGGCCCAGCGGCGCGCCGTATCAAGGTGTAACGAATTGCAGCGCGGGATCAGCGCTTGCTACCGGGAAAACCCGGAGAAGGGCGTCGCGACAAGGGAATAAAACAGGGGAGGATCGAAGGCCGGCAGACGCCGGCTGGCGGGATTTACGCGTCGTTACAAAGCCGACGCGTGCGCGCCACGGGGCGCGGCGCACACGCGGTCGCGGGCGTCAGTCTTCGCGGCGCAGATGCGGGAACAGCAGCACGTCGCGGATCGTCGGGCTGTCGGTCAGCAGCATCACGAGACGGTCGATGCCGATCCCGCAGCCGCCGGTCGGAGGCATCCCGTATTCGAGCGCGCGGATGTAGTCGGCGTCGAAGAACATCGCTTCCTCGTCGCCCGCGTCCTTCTGCTCGACCTGCTTCTTGAAGCGCGCGGCCTGGTCTTCCGGATCGTTCAGCTCCGAGAAGCCGTTCGCGATCTCGCGGCCGGTCATGAACAGCTCGAAACGCTCGGTGATGCCCGGCACCGTATCCGACGCGCGTGCGAGCGGCGACACCTCGACCGGGTAGTCGATGATGAACGTCGGTTCCCACAGCTGCGCTTCGGCCGTTTCCTCGAACAGCGCGAGCTGCAGCGCGCCGATGCCGGCGTTCAGGAACGCCGGCTGCGACACGTCGACGCCGAAGCGCTTCAGTTCGGTGCGCAGGAACGCGTCGTCCGACAGCTGGCCGTCGGTGTAGTCCGGTGCGTACTTCTGGATCGCCTGCGTGATCGTCAGGCGATGGAACGGCTTCGCGAGGTCGAGTTCACGGCCTTGATACTGGATCGTCGCGGTGCCGAGCGCATCGATCGCCGCCTGGCGGATCAGTTGCTCGGTGAAGTCCATCAGCCAGCGGTAGTCGGTGTACGCGGCGTAGAACTCCATCATCGTGAATTCCGGATTGTGACGCGGCGACACGCCTTCATTCCGGAAATTGCGGTTGATCTCGAACACGCGCTCGAAGCCGCCGACGATCAGGCGCTTCAGGTACAGTTCCGGCGCGATGCGCAGGAACATCTGCATGTCGAGCGCATTGTGATGCGTGACGAACGGCTTCGCGGCCGCGCCGCCCGGGATCGGGTGCAGCATCGGCGTCTCGACTTCCATGAAGTCGGCGTTGTCCATGAACTTGCGGATCGACGCGATCGTCTTCGTGCGGGCGCGGAACGTGTCGCGCGTTTCCGGCGTGACGATCAGGTCGACGTAGCGCTGGCGATAGCGCATTTCCTGGTCGGACAGCCCGTGGAACTTGTCCGGCAGCGGACGCAGCGCCTTCGACAGCAGGCGCAGCTCCTTGCACTGGACCGACAGCTCGCCCTTGTTGGTGCGGAACAGCACGCCGCGCGCGGCGACGATGTCGCCGAGGTCCCACTTCTTGAACGCGTCGTAGGTGTCGGCGCCGACGTCGTTCGGCGTCACGAAGAACTGGATCTGGCCCGAGCCGTCCTGCACCGTCGCGAAGCTCGCCTTGCCCATCACGCGCTTGAGCATCATGCGGCCGGCCACCGACACCTCGACCGGGTTCGCTTCGAGCGCGGCCTTGTCCGAATCGGCGAATTTGGCCTGCAGGTCGGCTGCGTGGTGCTCGGGGCGGAAATCGTTCGGGTAGGCGACGCCTTGCTCGCGCAACGCGCGCAGCTTCTCGCGGCGCTCGGCGATGATCTGGTTTTCGTCCGCCGTGACGGCGGGCTGCGTTTGGGTCGGTTCGGTCATGATGGTCGGAATTCGGAGTGGGGTGCGGCAACGCAAACGGAAAGGGCGGCGCGGGCCGGCCGCGCCGCGGCGCTTACACGCCCTGTTTGAGGCTCGCGCTGATGAAGTCGTCGAGGTCGCCGTCGAGCACCGCCCGCGTGTTGCTCATTTCGACGTTCGTGCGCAGGTCCTTCACGCGACTCTGGTCGAGCACGTACGAGCGGATCTGGTGGCCCCAGCCCACATCGGTCTTGCTCGATTCGAGCTTGTCCTGCTCGGCCTGGCGCTTGCGCATTTCGACTTCGTACAGGCGCGACTTCAGCATCGCCATCGCTTCGGCGCGGTTGCGGTGCTGCGAGCGGTCGTTCTGGCACTGCACGACGATGCCCGTCGGCATGTGCGTGATCCGCACCGCGGAGTCGGTCTTGTTGATGTGCTGGCCGCCCGCGCCCGACGCGCGGTACGTGTCGATGCGCAGGTCGGCCGGGTTGATCTCGACTTCGATCGAATCGTCGATTTCCGGATAGACGAACACCGACGAGAACGACGTGTGGCGGCCGCCCGACGAGTCGAACGGCGACTTGCGCACGAGGCGGTGGATGCCCGTTTCGGTGCGCAGGAAGCCG
>NZ_BCPP01000692.1:0-3915 GCF_016586125.1 Burkholderia sp. E168m23 | reverse complement strand
CATGTCGAGGCGCGGGTCCTTCGGATAGGTGAACGGGTCGACCGTGTTCGCGACGAACGTGCCGCCCGCGGTGCCCGTATATATGTTGTTGCCGCTGTAGAACAACGTCCCGTCCGTCACCGGATCGGGCGCGGCGATTCCCTCGAAGTTCAGCGCCTGCAACTTCCATTGCAGCGTGCCGACCGGGCTGTACGCATGCAGATCGGTGCTGCCGTTGCGGCCGAGATCCCAGCCGCCGCCCCAGGCGTTGTTCAGCACGTACAGGTTGCCGGCCGCATCCTTGCCGAGCGCCGCGACGCGCGTGAAGCGCTTGTCGCCGACCTGCCCCTTGATGCCCGTGGTCGTATCGAGATAGCCGCCCTGCACGCCGAACGTGCCGACCTGCACCGGCAGCCCGGGCAGCCCGCCGTATAGCTTGATGTTCATGTCGGGCCCTTCGTCGCCCACCATCAACCGGCCCATCGACGCATCGAAGTACAGCGACGCCGGCCGCGCGCCGGCCGCCATCTGGAGCGTGTTCATCGCCGTACCGGTCGGGCTGAACTGCGCGACGACGCCCGCGCTCTTGCGCGCGACCCACAGGTTGCCGGCCGCATCGAGCGCCAGCGCGCCAGGGCCCGTGACGCCGATGTCGCGCTGCCACACGCCATCGGTCGTATAGACGCGCACGCGGTTGCCGTAGAAGTCGCTCACGTACAGCAGGTTGCCGCCCGTCGCGAGGCCCGTGATCACGTCCGCATACTGGATGCCCGTCCACGTGCTGACCGGAATGCGCAGGTCGCGCTGGTTCGTGCTCCGGTTGTAGCGGCCCACCGAGCCGCTGCCGAACGTGCGGTTGTAGCCGAGCGCGACGAACAGCGACGTCGAATTGCCGGTGATCGCGCCGCCATGGAATTCGTCGTGGATGCCGATCGTGCCGAGCAGCTGGCCGTTCTGGTAGATCGCGACGCCGCCCGCGTTCTCGTCCCAGCGCGACGCCGTGTAGATCACGCCTTCGGGCGCGACCCACATCGAGCGCGCGCCGTTACCGACGTGCGAGGCCAGCGTGCCGTACGTGTTCGCGAGCCAGTCGGTCGAGTATTGCGCCTGCGCGTGGCTAGCCGGCGCCCACATCGCCATGCACATGATCAGCAACGCCGCGCGGATTTGTTTCATTGACATGAATAATGCTCCCAGACGAACAATGATCGACACTGTAAATCGCGGCGCATGAAATATTGGTGATTCCGGTAAATCCGCATTCGCCGTTCCCCCGAATTATTCACTTCACGCGTTTTGCCGTACGGCGCTTTTTCGTCAACGATCGCAAAATCTCCGAAACCGCGCCACGACAGCCTGCCAGCCACGCGGTTTCAGCGCATTTCCCGGCATTTTGTTCCGGGTCATTCAATGCGAATACGTCATTTTTTCTGATATGACCGCATTGCATTTTCATTCCCCGGAAGTCACTTTGATTATTACAAATCGAAATCAAAATGAAAGAGAAAAAATATTGTCCGGCGCGATCGGATTTTTGCGATTTCGCGCACGGAAGGCAAAGCGGGAGGGAAAGGGGGAATACGGAGGGGAAAACCGCGCACCGGCCGTACCGGCACGCGGCGGCGATCGTTCAGCTCGCCGGATCGCGCGTCGGGCCGGCCCGGCCGTCGACGTATTTCGGCAGCGCATCGACGACGTCGATCACGCGTGGCCGGTGGAACAGTGCATCGTCGGCTGCGGACGAGCATGCCGACAACGGGGCCCGCATCGGCTGCGAGCCCCGTTGCACGCGCAACGACTGCTGCGTCAGAACTTCTGGCGCAGCCCGAGGCTCACGATCGCCTGCGACCGCGAATCGGACGAATGGCCGTTCGCCTTGTCGGACACCGACGCAGTCGCGGCCACCGGCCGGCCGAGCGCGTCGAGCGTCGTGCCGGACGCATGCTGGTACGCGCCGAGCAGGTACACGCTGGTGCGCTTCGACAGGTCGTAGACCGCGCCGAGCGTGACGTTGTGATACTGCGCGCGGTTGTCGATACCGTCGACGTCGCTGCCGCGCGTGTAGCTGTAGCCCGCGAACAGCTGCGTCTGCGGCTGCACGTTCCAGCGCGTGAACACGCCCGCGACGTTGAACGTCGCATGGCCGCTGAACAACGACTGCGCGCCGCCGCGGTACTGCACGTTGCTGTAGTTCACGCCGACGACGGCCGGGCCGAAGTCGTACGTCGCGCCGGTCGCGATCACCTGCTGCGACTGCGCGCTCGCATAGCCTTCGTTGATCGACGAATTGAACAGCCCGTCGTCGGTGCTCTGCCACTTGCCCGCCGTCGGGTCGGTCGCGCCCTTCTTGCTGTTGTCCGAGCGCTCGTAGCCGACGCCCACACGCAGCGGGCCGGCCGCGTATGCGGCGCCGACGCTCCACGTGTTGCGCTGCTTCATGCTGCCCGGCTGGCCGCCGAAGCCGTACAGCGCGCCGAACGTGAAGCCCGAGTAGTTCGCGCTCGTGTACTTGATCGAGCTGTCGACGCGCGCGGTCTGGTCGAGATCGTCGATGTCGCCCGGGTGCGCGCCGAAGCCGCCGATGAACGACGACGGGCCGACCGGGCTCACGAAATCGTCGAGCGACGTGTACTGGCGGCCGAGCGTGACCGTGCCGTAGCGGTCGCTGCCGACGCCGACGAACGCCTGCCGGCCGAACTGGCGGCCGCCCTGGCCGGACGTGCCGTTGGTGATGTCGAAGCCGTTCTCGAGAACGAACAGCGCGCGCATCCCGCCGCCGAGATCCTCGGAACCCTTGATGCCCCACCGGCTGCCGGACAGGTTGCCGGTCGTGAGCCCGACGCTCGAATGCCCGGTGTACGCGCCCGCCGAGCCGACCCGTTCGTTGCTGCGATAGGTCACGCCCGCATCGACGATGCCGTACAGCGTGACGGAGCTTTGCGCGGCGGCGACACTCGCGAGCGAGAGCAGCAGCGGCGCTGCGATCAGTTGCTTGTTCATCAGTTGCTCCGAGAAACCCCGCCATTGATGGCGGGAAGGAAAGGAATGCTGTTGACAGGCAGCTTCTTCCACGGGTTAGGATCACCGGCATGATTCTTGTCTACCGCTACCGGGTGAAATCGCTCAACGGACTGCTTAACAAGCAGGGCCGCGCGGTGAACTACGTCTGGAACTTCTGCAACGACACGCAGAAGCACGCGCTCAAGTGGAGCAAGAAGTGGCCGACGGGATTCGACCTGAACGTGCTGACGACCGGCAGCAGCAAGGAACTCGGTATTCACTCCGGCACGATCAACGCGACGTGCGAGCAATATGCGAAGTCGCGCAGTCAGTGTCGACGCCCTTATCTGCGCTATCGCGGCAGGAAATCGCTGGGCTGGGTGCCGCTGAAGGGGCGTGACCTGAAGCGCGAGGGCGACGCGTTTCGTTTCGCCGGCAACACGTTTCGCGTGTTCAACAGTCGACCGCTTCCCGAAGGCAAGATCAAGGACGGGAGCAACTTCGCGCAGGACGCGCGTGGTAATTGGTTTCTCAATATCGTGATCGAGATGCCGGATGTTCAGGCTCGCCCGATTCGCTCCGGTGTTGGCATCGATCTCGGCCTGAAAGACTTCGCCACACTTTCGACCGGCGAGAAGTTGCCCAATGACCGGTTCGGTCGACGAGCGGCGGAAAATCTGGCGAAAGCGCAGCGAGCACGAAAGCACAAGCGACATATCGCGAAGCTGCACGCAAAGATCGCCAATGCCCGCGCCGACTTCCAGCACAAGCTCGCGCTCGATCTGGTGCGGCGCTTCGATTACATCGCGGTCGGCAACGTGTCGGCCGCAAAACTCGCCAGAACCAGGATGGCGAAGAGCGTCTACGACGCATCCTGGTCGTCCTTCCGAAACAAGCTCCGCTACAAAGCGATGGCGCACGGAGCCACGTTCGAGG
>NZ_BCPP01000691.1:0-3916 GCF_016586125.1 Burkholderia sp. E168m23 | reverse complement strand
GCCGCAGGCCGCGCGCTGGGCGAAGACGCTGGCGCCGCTGGCCGACCTGTTCGTGTCGCGCTTCGAGACGTTCCTGCCGAAGGCGACCTATCCGCTGCGCGTCGGCACGCATTTCAACACCGCGTTCGCGCTGGCGCTCGCGCTCGATTTCGCCCGCGACACGCAGCGCGACGGGCTCGCGGCGCTGATCGTCGATACCGCGAAGCGCTGGCACCTGAACGACGTCGCATGCCAGGCGTGGGAGCCGTCGGGCGACGAATTCCTGTCGCCCGCGCTGATGGAAGCCGAACTGATGCGGAGGGTGCTGCCGGCCGCCGAATTCGACGGCTGGTTCGTGCGCTTCCTGCCCGATCTCGCGCAAGGCGAGCCGGCGACGCTGTTCGAGCCGGCGACGGTCAGCGACCGCAGCGACGGCAAGATCGCGCACCTCGACGGGCTGAACCTGAGCCGCGCGTGGTGCCAGCGTTCGCTGGCCGGCGCGCTGCCGGAAGGCGATGCGCGGCGCGCGAAGCTGCTCGATGCGGCCGATCGGCATCTCGCGAGCGCGCTCGCGCACGTGGCCGGCGATTACATGGGCGAGCACTGGCTCGCGACGTTCGCGTTGCTCGCGCTGGACGCGTAGCGCGCCATCGGGCTTTCGTGGAAGGCGACCGCCTTTGCGTCGTGCGCAACACCGCTTTCCACGACAGGGCCGACGCGCGGCGGCGACGACTCGCTACACTGCCGTACCGGTTGGACGGGCCCCGGCATCAGGCCCGCGAGCAAGGAGACAGAAGAGGATGGAGACCCCACGCGCAGCGGTCGTCACGTACCGCGGCAATGCGATCGAGAACACGCACGTCGCCCATGTGGCGGTCGTCGATGCACGCGGCCGGCTGCTGGCCCGGTTCGGCGATCCGTACCGGATGACGCTCGCGCGGTCGGCGGCCAAGCCGGCGCAGGCGCTGTCGGTGATCGAGACGGGCGCGCCGGAACGCTTCGGCTTCGACGACGCGGACATCGCGCTGATGTGCGCGTCGCACAGCAGCGAGGATCGTCACATCGAACGCACGCGCGCGATGCTCGCGAAGGTGGCCGCGCACGAATCGGATCTGCGCTGCGGCGGCCATCCGCCGTTGTCCGATGCGGTGTACCGGTCGTGGATCAAGCGCGATTACACGCCCACCGGCGTATGCAGCAACTGTTCGGGCAAGCATGTCGGGATGCTGGCCGGCGCGCAGGCGATCGGCGCGGCGATCGCCGATTATCATCTGCCCGACCATCCGATGCAGATGCGCGTGAAGCAGGTGGTGGCCGACGCGTGCGGCCTGCGCGACGATGAAGTCGACTGGGGCATCGACGGCTGCAACCTGCCGACGCCGGCGTTCTCGCTGGATCGGCTGGCGCGCCTGTACGCGTCGCTGGCCGACGGCGCGGACGCGGTGGAGGCGGGCGGCGCGGTGACCGAGCGGGTGCGCGCACTGGCGCGCATTCATCGTGCGATGACCGCCTATCCGGAACTGGTCGCGGGCGACGGACGCTATTGCACGGTGCTGATGAACGCGTTCGGCGGGCAGGTGGTCGGCAAGCTCGGCGCCGATGCGTGCTACGGGATCGGCGTGCGCGCGTCGGAACGCACGCGGCAACTCGGCGCGGATGGCGCGCTCGGCATCTCGGTGAAGATCGAGGACGGCAATCTCGACGTGCTCTACATGGTCGTCAGCGAAATCCTCGAGCGGCTGCGGATCGGCACGGCCGAGCAGCGCGCGCAACTGGCCGCGTTCCACCGGCCGCGGATGCTCAACACGCAGGGCGTCGAGTTCGGGCACGCGACGTTCCCGTTCGACTTGCAGGCGGCTTAGGGCCTGTTCACGCTAATAACGGGCCAGCCCCGCGAATGAATTTTTCCAAACAGGGGAACGTGCCTTTCCGCCCGCATGGCGGCGTCGTTCGTCGTTGCAATAGCTATGGCTATTGCGCCTCCTTTCTCCTTGCCCTGCGGGCGGAAAGGCACGTTCGCAAGCCCGTTATTAGCGTGAACAGGCCCTAACGCCGTCGCCGCGTCGATGCCGCCGGCCCGCGATCCGGGCCGCGCATCGGCGCGCTACGCGCGTGCGTCGCGAATCTTCGCCAGCTCCCGCTCCGACAGCTCGCCGATCTGCGCGAGGTGTTCCGCCAGAAAATCCTTGAGCACGCGCAGCTTCGCCGAGCTGCGCCGGTTCGCCAGATACGCGATGTAGATGTATTCGCCGGTCAGCCGGTTTTGCAGCCGGTAACGCGGCAGCACGGCTTCGAGCTGGCCGCTCGCGAGCAGGTCGCGTACCAGCCAGATCTCGAATTCCGCGATGCCGAGCCCCGCGCAGGTCGCTTCCAGCAGCAGCTCCGAGTGGTCGGTGACGAGGTTGCCGGCCGGCAGCACGCTGTGCTGCGTGTCGCCGCTCACGAGCGCCCAGCGCGGATCGCCTTCCGGGTGCACGTAGCGCAGGCAGTTGTGGTGCGTCAGGTCGTCCGGCGTTGCGGGGCGCCCGCAGCGATCGAGGTAGCCGGGCGTCGCGCACAGGATGCTGTCGTTGCGCGACAGCCGGTGGACGACCAGATTGTCCAGATAGTTCTCGCCTTCGTGGATGTCGAGGTCGAAGCCGCCCGCCACGAGGTCGTTGTGGTTGTCGGTGAGCCGCACGTCGAGCTGGATCGTCGGATAGCGAGCGAGAAACGGTGCGATCAGCGGCGCGAGATGACGGCGGCCGAACGCGACCGGCGCGGTGAGCTTCAGCGGGCCGCTCGGCTGCGCGTTCAGCTCGGCGACGACGCGCAGCGTGTCGTCGAGATCGGCGATCAGCGTGACCGCGCGCTCCAGGTAGATATGGCCGGCTTCGGTGAGCGTCACGCTGTGCGTGGAGCGGTGCAGCAGCGCGACGCCGAGCGCCTCCTCGATCGCCGTGACCTTGCGCGCGACGGTCGACGTCGATACGTGCATCTCCTTCGCGACCGCCGAAAAACTCCCTGTTTCGACCACCCGCACGAACGCGCGCATCGCGCCCAGATGATCGATGCCGGTTTCTCTCGCGCCTTTTTTCATTCGATTCTCGCTGTTGCGTCCCACGCAAAACCGCTTTCGATAATACAGAAGCGAGCTTGTTTTTGCAAAGGCATAGAATGCGAACCCGTCGCGTCGGGAAGCGGCGAACGACGAGCGGCACGAGACATCCAGGAGGGGCACGATGACCGAAAACGGCTTCCGCGTCGAAGCGGATCTTTTAGGCAAACGAAGTATTCCGGATGCCGCCTATTACGGCGTCCACACGCTGCGCGCGAAAGAGAATTTCGACATTTCCGGCCGCACCATTGCGTCGCTGCCGTACCTCGTGATGGCGCTCGCGTCCGTGAAGGAAGCGGCGGCCGACGCCAATTGCGAACTGGGGCTGCTGCCGCGGCCGTACCGCGATGCGATCGCCGCCGCGTGCGTCGAGATCCGCGAAGGGCGGCTGCACGACCAGTTCGTCGTCGACGTGATCCAGGGCGGCGCCGGCACGTCGACCAACATGAACGCGAACGAGGTGATCTGCAACCGCGCGCTCGAAATCATGGGGCACGCGCGCGGGCAGTACGAATACCTGCATCCGAACGAGCACGTCAATCTAGCGCAGAGCACCAACGACGTCTATCCCACCGCGATCCGCATCGCGACCTGCTTCGCGGTCGAGCACCTGCTCGAGGCGATGGCGCGGCTGCGCGATGCATTCGCGGAGCGCGCCGATGCGTTCGCCGGCTTGCTGAAGCTCGGCCGCACCCAATTGCAGGACGCGGTGCCGATGACGCTCGGCCAGGAATTCTCGACCTACGCGGTGATGCTGACGGAAGACATCGCGCGGCTGCAGGAGGCCGGCTGGCTGATCCGCGAGATCAACCTCGGCGCGACCGCGATCGGCACGGGCAT
>NZ_BCPP01000690.1:0-3917 GCF_016586125.1 Burkholderia sp. E168m23 | reverse complement strand
ACGTACCGACGATCAAGCCGCTCGATACGGCGACCCTCGTCCGCGAGGCCGCACGGAAAGGGCGCATGGTCGTCGTCGCGGAGAACCATACGGTGATCGGCGGGCTCGGCGAAGCGGTCGCGACCGCGTTGCTCGGGGCCGGGGTGACGGTGCCGTTCCGGCAGATCGCGCTGCCGGACGCGTACCTCGCCGCGGGCGCGCTGCCGACGTTGCATGAGCGCTACGGGATCTCGGCTGGCGCGATGCGCGCGAATATCCGGTCGTGGCTCGGGTGACGATCACCGGGCCGTCACATACCGGTGCGTGGCGGATTGCGCGTCGGTGATCGACCCGGCTGCCTGCGCACGGCGAACCCATTCGCCTGGCGTGGCCGCCGGGCCGTCACTGGTCGCAAGCGCGATCTAGATCACGCTTGCCGTCGTGCACGCGGTACGCTGTCTGAATCGCGGCGCGGCCCGGTGCGATTTCGTCTGACGTACCGGTCCGACACGACGGCCCGTCGCTGAATCCACGCAAGCGCGAGTTCGAGCGCCTGGTCGCTGGCTTCGCGGGTATCGGCGAAGTCGCCGTCGACGCCGAGCGTCCGGGTTTCACCGTCGCGATCCGTGAGGATCGCCGCCGCCGAATAGCGGCCCGTCTCCGTGTCGGTCACCACGGCCCGGACCGTATATCCACCATGTTCGATCGTCCTGTTGGTATGCATCGGATGCCTCCTGCAGGGAAATGCGACAGGTGTGTCGACGCGCTGGCGCCGCCGCGCAAGCGGGGCGCCAGCCCTTCACGCCGCGAGCGTGAGCGCGGGATGCCCACATCCGGCGTACGAAGCGTTGCGGATCGCGCCGGGGCGATCACACGCACCCGGCGCGTCCACTCACCCCGCCACCACCTGAATCCGCCGCGGCTTCGCTTCTTCACGCCGCGGGATACTCAGTTTCAGCACGCCGTCGCGCAGTTGCGCGTCGATGCGCGACACGTCGAAATCCGGGCTGAGCGTGAAGGCGCGCGAGAAGTGCGGATGCTGCACTTCGCCGTGCTGCAGACGCAAACCCGGTGGCGTCGGAATGACGGCCTCCGCTTCGATGGCGAGGCTGCCGTCGTGCACGCGGACGTCGAGCTTGTCGCGCGGTACGCCCGGCAGGTCCGCGTACAACGTGATGCCGTGCGCATCCTCGACGATGTCGACGGCGGGCGCAATCCGCGTGCGCGGCGTGTCGCGCTGAGCCGCTTCGCGGTTCGTCACGGCCGTTCGCGTCTCGGCCGGACGGGTGGTCAGTTCGGTCGTGTTCGTGTCACTCATGATGTCCTCCGTCATGCGTTCGTGACGTCGTACTGTTTACTGGACGGTAATCGCCCGCGGCTTCGAGGCTTCCGACTTGCCGACGCTGATCGTCAGGCAGCCGTTCGCATAGCGGGCCTCGATCTTGTCGGGGTCCGCATGCTGCGGTAGCTCGACCACGCGGCGGAACGTGCCCATGAAACGCTCGTTCGCGTAGATGCGCCGCTCGTCGTCGGTCGCGCCGTCGTCCGGGGGTGTGCGCTCGCCGCTGATCGTCAGCAGCCGGCGATCGACGGAGATGTCGATCTTCGCGGGGTCGAGACCCGGCGCGAACGCGACGATCTCGATCGTGTCGTCGGTGCTGCCGATATTGAGCGGTGGGAACGTACCGGGCCGCGGTGCGCGCAGGCTGGCCGGAAAGCCCGTGAACGCGCTGGCCATCTGCCGTTGCAGGCGGTCGAATTCCGCCAGCAGATCAGTGGGGAAGAAGATATCGCTCATGATTGGCTCCTGTTGCCCTGTGCGAAGGGACGAACCGGACCACGCGCTCCAGTTCGTCCATCCGCGACAGGGTCGCTGACTAACAAATCGAAACACGCAGCGCGTCAACCGCGACTGCCTTGAGCGATACCTAAAATAGGATACGTCGAGTGAATTTCAAGGGGGAGGGCGACGGCATTCTGTCGATACGTGCGGGTGCCCTGGAGGAGACTCATCGTCGGGGCGACGGCATGATCGGCGTCGCGATGGCGGGGGCCGACATGTCCGGCGCTGCGCGGATCAAAGCACGGCGATAGAAGGCGGAATTTGCAACGGCACGCTGGAAAAGACGCGGCGGCGTACCTGCGCCGTCGCGTCGCGTCCATCGGTTCAGCGCGACGGCCCGGACGGCGGCTTCACTTCGGACAAGTCGTCCTCGCGAACCTCGGCCTGACGCACCGTGGTGCCGTCGTCGCCGGTTTCCGAAATATCGGTTTCGAAGGTCTGCTGCCCATCGTCGCGTTTCTCCGCGGGCTTCTCGTTACCTGTCTGCTTGTCTGCCTGTGGCTGTTGACGTGTCATCTTGCTCTCCTTGGTCGCAACCTGGGATGTTGCGCACGTTGCAGGTGAGCAAGGCGCGGGCCGCGTGAAACTTTCAAATAGAAAGGTTCACGCGACACCGTCAGCGACCACGGCTTGCCGATTGACCTCGGCCCTCGGCACGGCGCAACGTACACCGGATGAGCGCGGCCGCCTATAGATACCAATCCAGCGTCTTCACGATCCCCGTTTCGAAGCTCTCCGCCGGCCGCCATTGCAGTTCGCGAGCGAGCTTCCCCGCATCGATCGCATACCGCCGGTCGTGACCGGCGCGATCGGTGACGAACCGGACGAGCCGCGCATGCGGCGCGTGTTCGGGCCGTCGCGCGTCGAGCAGCGTACAGATCAGCGCGACGATGTCGACATTGCGCCATTCGTTGCAGCCGCCGACGGTGTAGGTCTCGCCGATCGTCCCGCGCCGGATGACCGCGTCGATCGCGCGGCAATGGTCGTCGACGTACAGCCAGTCGCGCACGTTCGCTCCGTCGCCGTACACGGGGATGTCGGTGCCTTCGACGCAATGACGGATCACGGTCGGAATGAACTTTTCGCCGTGCTGGCGCGGCCCGTAATTGTTCGAGCAGTTCGTCGTGGTGACGGGCAGGCCGTACGTATGGAAATACGCTCGCACGAGGTGATCCGAGCTTGCCTTGGTGGCCGAGTACGGAGAATTCGGCGCATACGGCGTCGTTTCGCAAAACGGCGGGTCGTCGGGGCCCAGCGAACCGTACACCTCGTCGGTGCCGATATGGTGAAAGCGCCGTCGCGCGTGGGCGTCGGCCCGGCCGAGTTTCTGATCGTTCAGCCAGATCTGGCGGCACGCATCGAGCAGCGTCCACGTGCCGAGCACGTTCGTGCGGACGAACTCGCCGGGACCGTCGATCGAGCGGTCGACGTGGCTTTCGGCCGCGAAGTGGACGACGGTGTCGATCGCATGGTCGCGCAGCAGCGACTCGACGAGCGGTCGGTCGCAGATGTCGCCGAGGACGAAGCGATGCCGATCGGCACCCGGCAGGTCGTCGCCGAGATTGTCGAGGCTGCCCGCATAGGTCAGCAGATCCAGCGTGGTGACGCTGACCTGCGGGTCGCTTTCGAGCAGATGACGCACAAAATTGGCGCCGATGAAACCGGCACCGCCCGTCACGAGAACATGTTTCGGTCGATAGCTCATGGGTTTCGCTTCCAGGTGGCAAACACGTCGGTTAGACCCGCGATCCACGAAGGCGATTCGACCCCGAAGTGTTCTCGCAGGAGGCTGCAGTCGAGCGCGGAATTCGCCGGTCTCGGCGCAGGCAACGGATAGGCGTCGGTCCGGATCGGCCGGACCAGCGGCACGCGGTCGATGAGGCCGGTGCGCCGCGCCTCGGTGAAGATCGTTTCGGCGAAGCCGTGCCACGTGGTCACGGGCGTGCCGCACAGGTGATAGGTGCCCCAGCGCAGCGCTTCACCGGCCCGGTAGCGCGCCGCGATCGTCAGCAGCGCGTCGGCGATCGCGCCGGCATGCGTCGGGCCGCCGTACTGATCGGCGACGACGCCGACGACCTCGCGCTCGCGCGCCAGG
>NZ_BCPP01000689.1:0-3919 GCF_016586125.1 Burkholderia sp. E168m23 | reverse complement strand
CCGGGCGCGCTGCGCGCGCTGGAAGAAATCGCCGACGATCGGCAGCGCGCTGTGCGCGCCCTGCCCCCAGTAATCGCTGCGCAGCGTCACGCGGCCGTCGTCGAACCCGACCCACGCGCCGGCGACGAGGCCCGGCTGCATCAGGATGAACCAGCCGTCCGCGTTGTCCTGCGTCGTGCCGGTCTTGCCGGCCACGTCGCCGTGGATGCCGAAGCGCGTGCGGATGCTGCCGCCCGTGCCGCGCGTCACGACATCGCGCATCACGTCGAGCAGCGTCTTGTCGGTTTCGGCATCGAGCGCACGCTCGGGCGGCGCCGGTGCGTATTCGGCGAGCACCTCGCCCTGGCGGTTCTCGATACGCGTCACCATCTGCGGCTCGACGTACAGCCCGCCGTTCGCGATCGTCGCGTACGACGCGACCATTTCCTTCAGCGTGACCGGGCTCGTGCCGAGCGCGAGCGACGGCACGCGTTCGAGCGGGCTTTCGCGCACGCCCATGTCGCGCGCCAGCCGCGCGACGGCGCCCGGCCCGACCTTCTCCATCACCTGCGCGGTGATCCGGTTGCGCGACAGCGCGACGGCGTCGCGCAGCGTCATCGGTTTGCCGGTCGGCGGCACGTCGTCGTTCGGCCGCCAGATCTCGCCGCCCTTCAGCGGGATCTCGACCGGTTGATCGATGAACGTATCCTCCGGCTTCATCCCGTTCGCGAATGCGGCGCCATAGACGAACGGCTTGAACGTCGAGCCCGGCTGGCGCCGCGCCTGCGCGACGTGGTCGAACGGCTCGCGGGTGAAGTCGCGGCTGCCGACCCACGCGCGGATCTGCCCGTCACGCGGATCGATCGCGAGGAAGCCGGCCTGCACGTCGGTCTTCGCCTTGCACAGCGCGCGCAGGAAGCCGCGGTCGGCCGCGAGCATCTTCATCGCCGCCGCGTCGTCCTTGCCGGCGTCCTGCGCGGCCTTGTACTCGGGCGATTCGCGCATGAAGGTGCGGAACACCTCGTTGTCGGTGCCGCAGCCGTCGCGGCCGCTCCACGCGTTGTTCGCGATGCCCTGCAACTGATTGCCCTGCAGCGTGAGCGCCTGCGTCGCCATCTGCTGGAGCCGCGAGTCGATCGTCGTGCGTACGATCAGCCCGTCCGAGTAGATGTTGTAGTCGTTGCGGTCGGCCCACGCGATCAGCCATTTGCGCAACTGCTGCGCGAAATGCGGCGCCGGCCCGGGCGGCTCCTTCTGGCGCTCGAAGTCGATGCGCAGCGGGCGGCGCTGCAACTGCGCGAACTGCGCCGGCGACAGCTTGCCGTACTTCACCATCTGGCCGAGCACCGTGTTGCGCCGCTGCAGCGCGCGTTCGGGGTTCAGCACCGGGTTGTAGTAGCTGTTGCCCTTCAGCATCCCGACGAGCGTCGCGCTGTCGAGCACGTCGAGTTCGTCGGCCGACTTGTCGAAATAGGTGCGCGCGGCCATCTCGACGCCGTACGCGTTGTACAGGAACGGCACCGTGTTCAGATAGGTCTCGAGGATCTGGTCCTTGCTGTAGACGGCCTCGATCTTCAGCGCGGTGATCGCCTCCTTCACCTTGCGCGTGAGCGTCGGCGCGCGGCCGATCTCGTCCGGATACAGGTTGCGCGCGAGCTGCTGCGTGATCGTCGAGCCGCCCTGGCGGCTGCCCGAGAACGTATGCAGCGCGGCCGACGCCGTGCGTTTCCAGTCGAGGCCGTGGTGTTTGTAGAAGCGGTGATCCTCGGTGGCGATCAGCGCGTCGACCATGCGCGGCGAAATCTGCTTGAGCGGTACCCATTCGCGGTTCGACGGCCTGAATTCGGCCAGCAGCTTGCCGTCGGCCGACAGCACCTGCGCGGGCTGGTCGACGCGCGCCTTGCGGATGTCGCCGATCCCCGGCGTGAACGGGATGAGCACGACCACGTACGCCGCGAACAGCGCCGGCACGGCGGCGGCCGCGAGCAGCACGCCACGGCGTGTCGGGTGGCGGACATGGTGCCACGCGGTGGCGGCGAGAGGCTCGGCTCGCGCGACGGCGGCCGCCGCGGCGGATTGGGCGCGCGCGACCCATCTGGCACACAAGGCACGCACTGACGACACGTTTCGGCGATTCACGCGGGTGGGGCTCGGCTGAAAAGGCTGCATCGTACCAAACTCGCGCGGCCGGCCTGCCCGCTGCGGCCTTGCGCCGGCATACGTGGTGCGGTGTCGCGACGGCGCTCACGCAAAAAAGGCGCGTGCCCGGCAACCGGAACGACGCGCCAAACCTGGTACGACAACCTGAACGCCGCGCGACGGGGACACGACGGGACGCGACAGCGGCGCGGCTGGGGCCGCGGCTCAGCGCACGAGAAATCCGTACGTGAGCGGATCGCGTTCGTCGACGATCCAGTTCGCGAACCCGCAGATATGCGCACTGCCTTCCACTTCCGGGATCACGGCCGGAAAGTCGCCGACCGTCGTTTCGCGCAGCACGCGCCCCTTGAAGACCGTGCCGACGATCGATTCGTTGACGAGCGTGTCGCCGGCCGCGAGCAGCCCGCGCTGGTAGAGCTGCGCGACGCGCCCGCCGGTGCCGGAGCCGGTCGGCGAGCGGTCGACTTCGCGATCCGCGAACACGCAGCAGTTCGCCTGCGTCGAGCCCGCATGGCGCGGCGCGTTCGCGATGATCGTGCCGTAGATATGGTTGATTTCCGGGATCTCCGGATGGACGACCGGATAGGTCGCGTTCGCGGCCGCCTTCACTTCCGCGCCGAAGCGGATCAGCTTCTCGACCGCGGATTCGCGCACCGGCAGGTCGAACGGCGCGCCGTCGACATAGAAATAGAACGCGCCGCCATACGCGATGTCGCCGGTCACGGTGCCGAACGATGGCGTGTCGACCGACACGTCGCGTCGCCAGATGAACGACGGCACGTTGACGAAACGCACCGGCCCCGCGTGCTCGCCGTCCCACTGGACGAACGCCTCGATGAAGCCGCACGGCGCGTCGATGCCGACCCGCGTTTCCGGCACGGTGCGCTGCACCCAGCCGAGTTCGACGGCCGCGGTCGACAACGCGATCACGCCGTGGCCGCAATGGTCGCTGTAGCCTTCGTTGTGCACGAAGATCACGCCGAAATCGGCATTCGGCGAGACCGGCTCGGTCAGATAGCCGCCGTACATGTCGGCGTGGCCGCGCGGTTCGAACATCAGCGCGCGGCGGATCTCGTCGGCGTGCGCCTTGAGCCACGCACGACGCTGGACGATCGTGTCGCCGGGCAGGCGCGGCAGCCCGCTCGTGACGATGCGGAACGCCTCGCCGCCGGTGTGCACTTCGACGGTGGACAGGGATCGGGAAATTTTCATGGTCGATCGGATGCGTTGAAACGAAGGACGGCGGCCGGGCCGCCGTCCGGTGACGGGCCGTGTGGGCCGTCGGGCAATTACTTCGCGTACGGTTCCGGCAGCCCGTTGCGGATCACGTAGACGGTGGTCGGCGCGCCTTTCAGGTCGCCGTTCGCGTCGAACGAATAGGTGCCCGCGACGCCCGCGTAGTTCGACTTCGCGAGCTGCGCGCTCAGCTTCGCCTTGTCGGTGGTCGTGCCGGCCTTGACCATCGCGTCGGCGAGCAGCTTCATCCCGTCGTAGTAATTGACGCCGTAGACCTGCGTATCGGTGTGATAGGTGTCGTGGTACTTCTTCAGGAATTCGCGGCCGGCCGCCGTCTTCTCGAGCGCGACCCCGCCCTGCGCGCAGTAGACGATCGACGCCGCGTCGCCCGCGACCTTGCCCATGTCGGCCGAGCAGATGCCGTCGCCGCCGAGCAGCTTCGCGCGCAAGCCCCGCTGCTTCATCTGCTTGGCCATCGGCGCGCCCTGCGCCGCATAGCCGCCGAGGAAGATCACGTCGGGGTTGCCGGCCTTGATCTTGGTGA
>NZ_BCPP01000688.1:0-3924 GCF_016586125.1 Burkholderia sp. E168m23 | reverse complement strand
GCGAAGGGCTGCCATTGCGTTCGTATAACTTCGTATAATGTATGCTATACGAAGTTATTACGCTCGCATCGTGATCAGGCCGGATGCGCGCGCGATCCGCGTCGCGCGGCAACACCCACAGCACGCAGACGAGGCTCGCGAGCGGGACGGCGGCCAGCGCGAGAAAGGCGGTTGGCTGGCCGAACAGGCCGATCAGCGTCAACGTGCCGGCGCCGCCGCCGAAGAAGCCGATCATCACGCCCGCGATCTGGATCGCGTTGATCCTCGCGAGCGTGTCGCCGCTGAAATGCTCGGCGGCCATCCCGTCGTTCGCGATGTCCTGCGTCGCGCTCGCGAGCGACGCGACGGCCAGCAGCCCGACCGCCCAGCCCGCCGTCGCGACCGTCATCCCGATCTGCGCGAGGCTGGCCAGGCACAGCACGACGATCGTCTGCATCGGCAGCATCCAGCTGCGCCGCCGGCCGATGCGGGGCGACCAGCGGTTGTCGACGACAGGCGCCCACAGGAATTTCACGACCCACGGCAGCCCGACGAGCGGCAGGAACGCGAGCGCATGAAGTGGTGCGCCGTCGTGGCGCAGCAGCGTCGGCATCGCGTCCATCGCGATGCCGATCGGGATGCCCTGTGACAGGTAAAGCAGCGTGATCGTGATGACCAGGCGGCGATGTTCGAGCAGGTCGCGCATCGAATTCTCCAGTTGCATGAGGTTAAAAAGGTTCGGCGCCGGCCGGCACGCGCGCGGGCTGCATCGCGTCGCGCCGCGGACGGCGCGCCGCACGCAGCAGCAATGCGCCGAAGGCGACGAGCGCCGCGTCGATCGGCCAGTACACGGGTCGGCCCGCGTCCAGCAGCGCGAGCGCGCAATGGGTCGCGCCGGCCAGCCCGTACGCGACGCCGGCCGCACGCATCAGCACGCGCAGCCATGCCGCGCGATCGGCGACGCAGGCCGCGAGCGCGATCGCGCCGCCCCACACGGCCCAGAACAGCATCGCGAGCGCATGGTCGACGTGCATGCCGTCGGGCAGCGCACGGCCGGCGAACAGCAGCGCACCGCCCGCGAGCACGAGCCCGCCGCACACGCCGACCGCGGTGGCGGCCAGCACGTCCGCCGAGCGATCGCGCTGCGCGCGCCGCCGCTCGATCCACAGATGCAGCCCCGTCGCGCACAACGCACACGCGGCGAGCCCCATCAGGAAATGCAGCACGCGCAGCCCATCACCGGCCGCACCCACCCAGCCGTATTGCGCGAAATGCAGCGGCTGCACCGCGATGAACGCGCGCAGCCAGAAACCGCGGCCGCGCGACGTCGCATCGGCGAGCCATTGCCCGTCCGTCGCGCGGTACAGGTGGCGTTCGAACACGGCCGTGCTCGGCAGGCCCGCGGTCGTACCGGCAATCTCGACGCGTGCGTTCACGTCGCCCCAGCGATGCAGCACGACGGCTTCGGGGCGGAAATCCGGCCTGCGCACCGCGTCGCGCCGCAGCAGCGCATCGAGATCGGGCGCATGCCGCCATGGGCCGCCGGCCTCGACGGGCGACGGTCCGCCCAGCAGCTCGGCGAACGCACGCTGCGGCTGCCCCGGATACGCGACGCCCGCGAGCGACACCGTGCCGAGCGCGCCGAGCCCCGACAGCACGCCGGTGAACGCGAACAGCACGAGCCACGGCGTGCCCCACAGGCCGATCCACGCGTGCAGGTCGAACAGCGCGACGCGCAAGCCGTGGCCGCGCCGGATGCGCGCCGCGTCGGGCCAGCGCTTGCGATGCACGACCACGCCCGCGACGATGAGCACGAGCAGTACGACGCCCCACAGGCTCACGAAGATGCGCCCGGGGAAGCCGGCGAACAGCGTCTTGTGCAGCGTGACGATCAACGTCGCCCGCGCGGCGTCGGGCAGCGGCGCGCCGGTCGCCGAATCGAGCGCGAGCGTGCACGTCTGGCGCGCGTCGCAGAAACGGATGGCCGGATCGTCCGGCCGCGGCAGCACGATGCGCGCGTCGCGCAACGCGACCCCGAGCGACGCCGCGCGCGCGACGAGCGCGTCGAGCGGCAACGTCGGCCGTGCGACGGCGACCGCAGGCGGCCGCCACCAGCCCTGCATCGAATCGAACGCGAGACTCCAGGTGCCGCTGAACAGCACGACGAACAGCACCACGCCGAACAGCGCGCCGGCGCCGCGATGCAGCGCGCGCCAGCGCGAACGCGACGAAGCATCCATGTCAGCGCCCTCCCCAGAACATCGCGCACGGCACGAGCACCGCGAGCCACGCACCCGCACGCCACACGGCCTGTCGCCAGCCGGGGGCGACGAGCACCCACAGCAGCGCGGCGACGCTCGCGACGAGCGTCAGCAACACGGCCGCATAGAGCCGGTTCAGGCCGTCGTCGGGGTAATGACGGGCCAGCGTGAGCGCGAGCGCGACCGCCCCCGGCAGCACGCCGCCGATCGCGATCGCCGCCCGCGCGCCCCAGCCGGCCGCCATCAGAATTGCCCGCGCACGGTCAGCATCACGTTGCGCGGTTCTCCGTAACGGTTGTTCCAGCCCGGCTGGCTCAGGCTCAGGTAGTAGGTGCGGTCGAACAGGTTGTTGACGTTGAGCGCGGCGCTCCAGTGCTTGTCGTAGCGGTAGCCGAGCCGCACGCTCGCGAGCGCGTAGCCGCCCTGGCTCATCGTGACGCCGTTCGCCTGCGCCGAGTAGCTGCTCTGCACCTGCACGCCGCCGCCGATGCTCCAGCGCCGCTCCTGCCACGGCAGGTCGTAGTTGGTCCACAGCCGGAACAGGTGGCGCGGATTCAGCAGCGGCGCGAACGAACCCGCGTTCGCGAGGTTGTCCGCATAACGCATCGTGTCGTACGTGTAGCTCGCCCACACGCTCCACCACGGCGTGATGCGCCCGTTCGCCTCGAACTCGAAGCCCTGGCTGCGCACGCTGCCGCCGTTCACGTAGTAGCAGCTCGGCCCCGCGCACGGATGCGCGAGGTCGACCTGCGGGTTGTTGTCGAGATCGATGCGGAACGCCGCGAGCGACACGTCGAGCTTGCCGCCCGCCAGTTCGCCCTTCACGCCCGTTTCGTAGGTGCGCCCCTTCACCGGCGTCAGGATGCCGCCGCCCCACATCGACTTGGTCTGCGGCTGGAACACCTCCGCATAGCTCGCGTACCACGACCAGTCGCGCGCGAAATCCCAGATCAGCCCGCCGTACGGCGTGAACTGGTGGCCGGTGTTGTAGTGCGCGCCGAGGCTGTCCTGGTTCCACCAGCTCATCCGGCCGCCGAGCACGAGCGTCAGCGGCTCCGCGAGCTTGATGCGGCCCAGCCCGTAGACGCCCTTCTGCGAAACGTCGTTCTGCTGCGACTGCTGGTACGGCCCGATGCCGGGCTCGGGCACGCTGCTCGGGTTCCAGCGGTACACGTTCACCGGCGTGCCGGCCACGTCGCCGAGCAGCGGCGCGGTCATCTGCCCGCTGCTGCTGTTCGCGTAGGTGACGCCGAACAGCAGGTCGTGCGTGAGCCCGAACGCATGCACGGGGCCCTGCACGTTCGCATCGATGCTGCGGCTGTAGCTGCTGAACTGGTACGCGGCGCCGGTCAGCCGGCCGCCGGCGCCCGTCGCCGGATCGATCGCGCCAAACGAACCCGCGTACTTCAGGTCCGAGCGCACGCTCTGGTATTCGCCGCTGACCTTCGCCTTCCAGCCGGCGCCGAGCTTCTGCTCGATCGACGCGAACGCGCGCGTCGTGTCCCAGTTGAAACGGTCGTATAACTTCGTATAATGTATGCTATACGAAGTTATTACGACTTTCTCGCTGCTGTACTGCGTGCAGCCGCTGCTGCCCGCGTTCGCCCATGAGTTCAACGTCGGCGCGGCATCGAGTTCGCTGTCGCTGTCGTTGTCGACCGGGATGCTCGCGGTGTCGATCCTG
>NZ_BCPP01000687.1:0-3932 GCF_016586125.1 Burkholderia sp. E168m23 | reverse complement strand
GTCGTCGACATCAGCGTCGCATCGTCGGCAAATTCGAATTCGCGTTGCGTGACGGGCTGGTTGTTGCGCATGGTGTGGAGCTCCGGGTGGCGGATCTTGCGTCCGCTCGTCGATTGATTCGAGACCCCGCGCATGGCGATCGATTCGCATGCATGTGAGTCAGGCTCCTGCACTTTCGGCAAATTCGGCAAAAACATTATGCCGTATCCGGGTAAATATGCATTAAAGATGCATCAACTTGTTTTTGCCGAATAACTTGTTCATGGATAAAATGAAACGCCTTGTCTGGCAACGGTTTGGCGGGTATTCGTCTGATCATTGCACGTCATGATTTCGGCACGATTTAATGCGCAAACACGCAATCGGAAATACGAATATCTCCCATTCCACGTCGTTCGATTCAACCCGCAAACCTGAATAGGTACTGTGCGCGACATCCGGCGTTCATCGATCACCCGCACGTCGCGCACCCGTTCGCGCCATCACCTGAACACGTTCACCGCATCCACGAGCCGCGTCGCCTGCTGCTTCAGGCTTTCCGATGCCGCCGTGCTCTGCTCGACCAACGCCGCGTTCTGCTGCGTGATGTTGTCCAGGTGCACGACCGCCTGGTCGACCTGCGCAACACCCGTACTTTGCTCGGCCGTCGACGAGCTGATCTCCGCGATGAGGTCCGACACGCGCTTCACCTGCGTGACGATGTCCTCCATCGTCTTCCCCGCCCCATCGACGATCCGCGCGCCCGACTCGACCCGCTCGACGCTCGCGCTGATCAACGTCTTGATCTCCTTCGCCGCGTTCGCGCTGCGCTGCGCGAGCGCGCGCACTTCGCCGGCGACCACCGCGAAGCCGCGCCCCTGTTCGCCAGCACGCGCGGCCTCGACGGCCGCATTCAGCGCGAGGATGTTGGTCTGGAACGCGATACCGTCGATCACGCCGATGATGTCCGCGATCTTGCGCGAGCTGGCGGTGATCTCGCTCATCGTCGTGACGACCTCGCTTACCGCCTGCCCGCCGCGCTCGGCCGCATCGCTCGCGGACACCGACAACTGATTCGCCTGCAGCGCGGTCTCGGCATTGCTGGACACGGTCGCCGTCATCTCGGCCATCGACGCGGCCGTCTGCTGCACGCTCGACGCGGCCTGTTCGGTGCGCGCGCTCAGGTCGCCGTTGCCCTGCGCGATCTCGTTGCTCGCGCGCTGCACGTTGTGCACCTGCTCGCTGACGTCGTCGACGAGCCAGCGGAACATCAGCCCGAGCTGGTTGATCGTGCGCAGCGTCATGCCGATCTCGTCGACCCGGTTCATCCGCACGCCGCGCCGGCTCTCGCCGGTCGCGACGTTCAGCGCCTGCTCGTGCAGCCGCTTCAGCGGTTGCACGATCTGCGCGTCGAGCCACCAGCCGGCGGCCGCCGCCACGCCGACCGTCACGCCGGCAAACGCCGCGAGGCCGCCGCCGGTGAGCCCGCAGGCCCACCCCGCGCCGACGACGGCCGGCGCCAGCACGTACAGTGCCGAATGGACGCGCGCCCGCACCGACATCGTCTGCGGCAACGATGCGATCCGCAGCAGCCCGGTGCGGATGACGAGGCCCTTGTGGAACCGGCGCCGGCCAGCCTTGCCTTCGCGGAATGCGCGATACAGCGCGTCCGCGGCCCGGGTCTCGTCGTGCGGCGCCTTCGTACGCACCGACATGTAGCCTTGCGGCGCGCCGTTGCGCATCACCGGAATCGCGTTCGCGCGCACCCAATAGTGATCGCCATTCTTGCGGCGGTTCTTCACGAGCGCGGTCCAAGGCTCGCCGCGCCGCAGCGTCGCCCACATGTCGGCGAACGCCTCCTTCGGCATGTCCGGGTGACGCACCACGTTGTGCGGCTGGCCGACGAGTTCCTCGTTCGAGAACCCGCTCACTTGCGCGAACGTCGTGTTCGCGTAGGTGATGACGCTGTCGGCATCGGTCGTCGACATCAGCGTGACGTCGTCGGGAAAATCGAATTCCTGTTGGGTTACGGGCTGGTTGTTGCGCATGCAAGGCTCCGAAAGGCGGATCTGTCGTCCGCGCCGCGCTGAAATCGCGCTCAGTAGCCGAAAAACGGTTGCTCGCTTTACGACACTCTCGTCCTTACTGTCGGCAATTCGCTGGAAAACCTTAATTCCGTTGCGCATAAAACAGGCAATTCCGCTATTGCCATGATTTCGATCAAATAATCCGGCGATAATCACCGCGCGCGTTTATCTGGCTGTCACGAAGCGCCGCGCGGCATTGACAATGCCCGCAGCCGTTGCGTGCGGCGAAACGATTCGCTTATCCTGCCCCATTCGACCTGAATTCGAATCCGATGAAAAAGGCATTGCATGAACTGAATCGGCTGTCCTGGAATACGGCGACGGTCGCGCATAACAGCCATAAAGGCGATCAGGCTGCATTTTTCCGCAATGGCGGCTCGACGCTGTTTCCGGAAGAACGCGAACTGCTCGGCGATCTCACCGGTTTGCGGCTCTTGCACCTGCAATGCAACGCGGGACAGGACACGCTGAGCCTCGTGCGCGACGGCGCGGACGCAACCGGCGTCGACATCTCCGACGAGGCGATCGACTTCGCGCGGCAACTGTCGGCCGACGCGGGCCTGCCCGCGCGCTTCGAGCGCGCCGACGTACTCGACTGGATGCCCGCAGCAGCCGCGCGCGGCGAGCGCTTCGATCGCGTGTTCACGTCATACGGCGCGATCTGCTGGCTGTCGGACCTGAGCGCATGGGCGCGCGGGATCGCCTCGTTGCTCGCGCCGGGTGGCCGCTTCGCGATGGTCGAGTTCCACCCGTTCTCACTGTATTTCGACGAACAGTGGCAGCCGCGCTACGACTACTTCAACGGCGACGCGATCGAGGAACCCGCAGGCGTCGGCGATTACGTCGCGGCGTCCGGCACGGGGCTCGGCGAGCAGCACGATCATCCGGGCATCGTCGATTTCGCGAACCCGCATCCGAGCTACGAGTTCATGTGGGGCATCGGCGACGTCGTGAATGCGCTGATATCAGCCAGGCTCGTGATCGACTGCCTGAACGAATATCCGTACTCGAACGGCTGGAAGGGCTTCGACGGCATGCGCGAGCTGGAGGGCCGCCGGATGGTGCCTCCCGAAGGCATGCCGCGCCTGCCGTTGATGTACGCAATCGCCGCGCACCGGAGGGCCGCATGACCCGCCGCACCGCCGCCGAGCGCGACGCGCTGTCGGCCCGCCTGCTGGCCCGCGACGACGTGCCGCTCGTGTGGACCATCGACCGGCGAGAAATCATCGAACACCTGTACGTATTGCGCGACGGCGCGCTGCATCTCGTGCCCGAGTTCTACGACGTGTCCGGCTGGCCCGACGGCGAAGCCGACCACTACACGCCGATCCTGCTCGACTGCCACGACCGTGGCGGCTGGTTTCTCGGCCGGTTCGACGGCGCGCGACTCGTCGCGGCAGCGATCGTCGACAGCCGGCCGCTCGGCCCGCGGCGCGACATGCTGCAGCTGAAGTTCCTGCACGTGAGCCACGACTGGCGCGGCTGCGGACTCGGCGAACAGCTCTACCGCGCGGCGCAGGTGCAGGCACGCGCGATGGGGGCCGAGCGCCTGTATGTGTCGGCGACGCCGTCGCAGCGCACGATCGACTTCTACCTGCGGCTCGGCTTCACGGTCAGCACGGCGCCCGATCCCGAGCTTTACGCGCTCGAACCCGACGATATTCACCTCGAAGGGCCAACCACGTGACGGCCCGGCACGCGGATGCCGCGTAGAATTTTCCGCCCTGCCCCAGCCGTCATCAGCTGCCATCAGCCGTCACGGAGCGCGACATTGAACAACGCCCCACCACCGCCCGCCACGCCGAAGATCCTCGTCAGCATGTGCGTGGTCGGCCATCCGGTCCGTTACAACGGTTCGGCGAAGAC
>NZ_BCPP01000686.1:0-3950 GCF_016586125.1 Burkholderia sp. E168m23 | reverse complement strand
GCTGCAGCAGCGTTTCGACACGCTGCCGCTGCTGAAGGCGTGATGCGGGCCGCTCAGCGGCGACGCGCGGCGCGCCACGCGATCCACAGCTTGCGGATCGGCGTGAGCGCGATGCGCTGGTGCAGCACCTGGTAGCCGTCGCGCGCGATTTCGTCGAGCAGCGCGCCGGCCAGCGCGATTTGTGCCCGCAGTGTGCGCTGCGCGCGGCGTTCGGTGGCGGGAATCGCCGCATCGGCCGCCGCGAGCGCGTCGCGCGCGCGGGTCGTCTGGAATTGCAGCAATTCGGTGAAGGCCGGACTGTAGCGGCGGTTCAGCAGATCGGCCGCGGTCACGTTGTAGCGCTGCAGTTCGTCGATCGGCAGATAGATGCGGCCGTGGCGCGCGTCGTTGCCGAGCTCCTGCACGAATTGCGCGAGCATCAGCGCGCGGCCGACGTCCGCTGCCCACGGCTGCGGGTCGGCCGGGTTCGCCGAGCTGGCGCGCGCGACCAGCGACGCGAAGGTGCCGCCGACCTGCGCGATATAGCGCTGCAGGTTCGCGAAGTCGAGGTAGCGCGCCTGTTCGAGGTCCATCCCGTAACCGTTGACGAGCGTGCGCAGTGCGTCGGCTTCGGCGGCGATCGCCGGATGATGCTGCGCGAGCGCCTTCGTGACCGGGTGCGACGGCTGCCCGTCGGCCAGTGCGGCGAGTTCCTTGTGCCACCACGCGAGCTTCGTGTGTCCGACGGTCGGATCGCTGGTTTCCTTGACGGTTTCCTCGAGTTCGCGGCGCAGCGCGAACAGCGCGGTCAGGCGCGGCTGCGTGGCGAGCGGCGCCTGGCGCAGCGCGTAGTAGACGCTCGAGCCGGCGGGGGCGGCCTTTTGCTGACAGTAGTCGTCGAAGTTCACGGGCGAGATCGGGTGGGGCAGGTTCGGGGGACGCGCGGCGGCGCGCTGCCGAAACGTCGAGCGCGGCATTCTAGCACCGCGGCACGATGGGCGCCGGCGGGGCGAGACAACGCCGCACGGATCGGGTAGAATCTCGCGCTCGCCTGATCGGGCGTGCCGGTTTTCGGGCCGGCGTGAAGTCCCGGGCGCGTGGAGCACGCATCTTGCGTCCCGCGCGATCAGGCGACGGAAATGCGCGTGAGTGGCGAAATTGGTAGACGCACCAGGTTTAGGTCCTGACGCCCGCAAGGGTGTGCCGGTTCGAGTCCGGCCTCACGCACCAGAAGTCGAACGTACCCTGTCAGGGGCCGTTCGCGAAAAAGCGCTGCCGGTCGGCTGACCGCAGCGCTTTTTTTGTTGATGCCGGCTTCCTCGCCACACATCCGGACCTCGTCCGAGCAATCGGCCGCGTGTAATATCGTGCTCGCTTTTCATACAAGCAGCACGACGACACCGAGGGGCCACCGATGCAACACACCTTCCGTATCCCGATTTCCATTCTGGCGCTGATGCTGGCCGCGCCGGCCTTCGCCAATACGCCTGCCGACAATATCGCGTGGAGCGCCAAACCCGTGAAGACGGTCGCATCGTCGTCGGCATGCACCGCGTACTCGGGGCGCCCAATATCGGGCAACGGCCAGCCGCTGTCGACCGAGGGCGTGCTGAAAACGCTCGGCACGTTGGCGGCCGGCGCCGCGCTGGGTGCCGTCGCCGGCGGATATCAGGGCGCAGCCCCGAATCCGTGTCCGCTGCCTGGCCTGTGATTCGCTGGCAAGCGGATCGCGGAGCGCGCCGCTTCAGCTGAAGCAAACACGATACGAAGCGCCGCGCGTTGCCTGACCGCGGCGCTTCGTCGTGCCCGGTGCGCCTATTCCCAGAAGCTGCGGATCGCGACGGCCACGATCACCGGTACCGAGAACACCAGCGGAATCGCGAAATACTGCGCTTCGCGATCGACGACCCAGCTGTAGATCACCCACGCCGCACCGATCGCGAACGTGATGAGCCCGACCGTCACGGCGGCGATGTTCAGGACCAGCTTCGACGGCTGGCGGCGCGTTTTGGTGTTGTCGTTGTCGCGCGGGGACGATTTCATCGGAAGAGTGCGGCCTCGTGCCGGAACAGGGGTAAAGACACAGGAAACCCCATCCGCACGGATCGCGCAAGGGCCGGCGCGGGCCGGCCCCGTCACGTCCGTTCCCGCGCGTTACAACCCGAACGACGCGGCCAGTTCGTCGAGCAGTGCGCGCTGGAACGCAACGAACCGCGCGCCCGGCTGCTGCGCGATCGCCAGGTCGAGCATCGGATCGGTGACCGCGGTGCGGATGCCGGCCAGTTCCTCGACGATCGCGAGCCCGCAGAACGGCACGTACGCCTCCGAATAGCCGCCTTCGTGAACGATCACGAGCCGCCCGCCGCAATGGCGCTGCGCGGCCTCCTTTACCGCGCGCGTCATGAACCGGTAGCTGTCGGTATGCAACTGCATGCGCGCGAGCGGATCGACCGCGCTCGCATCGAGGCCGCTCGCGATGACGATCAGCTCGGGGCGGAAACGCGCGAGCGCCGGCAGCACGATTCGCTCGAACGCATACCGGTACGCGTCGTCGCCGCTGCCCGCGAGCAGCGGCACGTTCAGGTTCGCGCTGATGCCCGCGCCTTCGCCGCGATCGTCCGCGCCGCTGTAGCCGGGCGGGAAGCAGCGATCCTGGTGCAGCGAGATCGTCAGCGTATCGGGATCGTCGTAGTAGATCGACTGCGTGCCGTTGCCGTGATGCACGTCCCAGTCGATCACCGCGACGCGCTCGATGCCGTGCTTCGCGCGCGCGGCCTCGATCGCGACCGGGATGTTCGCGAGCATGCAGAAGCCCATCGGGCGGTCGCGCAGGCAGTGATGGCCGGGCGGCCGCGACAGCGAGAACGCATTCGCCGCGCGCTCGCCGACGACCGCATCGACCGCCACGATCGCGAGACCGGCCGACAGCGCGGCGATCTCGTAGCTGCCCTTGCCGAATGGCGCGAGATCGCCGAGGTCGCCACCGTTCGCGTCGCTCAGCGCGCGAAATGCATCGAGATAGTGCGCCGGATGAATGCGCAGCAGGTCGGCCGTCGTCGCGGGCTCGGCGCCACGCAGGTCGAGTTGCGCGGCCAGGCCCGACGCCTGCACGAGCGACAGGAAGCGGCGTTTCGAATCGGGCGATTCCGCGTAGCCCGCGCTCGACGGCGGCTGGACCCAGCCTCCGACTGGGAAGAACAGCGCGTGCGTGCCGCCGGTATGCCAGAAAGTGCGTTCGTCGGTGAAGAAGGCAGTGCGATTCATGGATGCGTGACCTGTCACGGTTGGGAGGAAACGGAAGAGCGCGCGCGGCGATCGATGTGGCGCAGCGCGGCGAACGACACGATCGCGACGGCCGTCGCGGCCACGAACAGCGCGCGCATCGAGCCGCCGGCGTCGAGCATCAGGCCGGCCAGCAGCGGGCCGGCGGCGAGCCCCGCGCCGATCACGAAATTGAGCGTCGCGACGAGGCGGCCCGACGTGTCGATCTGCGCGACTGTCGCGAGGATGAACGGCAGCACGAAGGTCCACGCGAACTTGAACGCGAAGATCGCCGCGCCGTAGCCGCCGGTGTCACGCATCGCGGCGAGCGCGACGAGCGATGCCGCGAGCAGCGCGTAACCGGCCGCCAGCATCGCGCGCCGCGCGAGCCGGCCGCCCGCGCACGACGCGAGCGCCGCGCCGGCGATGCCCATCACGCTCGCGATCGCGAGCACGTTGCCGGTCGTCTGCGGGTCGAGCCCGGCCTCGGCCGCCGCGCGGCTCGCGAACGTCCACACGCTGCCGATCGCGAGATAGAACGTCAGCACCGCGCCGATGGCGAGCACGACGAAGGGTCGCGGCGTGGGCGGCGCGTCGCCGCGCGCGGTATGCGCGGCTGCCGTCCGCGTGCCGAGCGACGACGGAAAGCCGCGCGACAGCGGCGCCGCGAGCAGCGCGAGCCCGGCGAGCGCGACATACAGCGCGCGCAG
>NZ_BCPP01000685.1:0-3970 GCF_016586125.1 Burkholderia sp. E168m23 | reverse complement strand
CGCGCTGCAAGGCCTCGCCGGCTTTCCTGCCTACGGCACGCTGTGGGCGGCCGGCGCTGCATGCGACGCCGCGCTCGCCGAAGCGCTCGCCGCGCGCATGCCGTTCGACGACACGCTGCGCGCGGGCGCCACCTGCGTGACGCCCGGCGTCGTGCTGGTGCGCGCGATGTCGACGTCGATGGAAGCGTTGCAGCGCCACTTCACCGACTGCTGGCTGCAGTTGCGGCCGATCGTGCATGGCATCGACGCACGGCCGCTGCGTCTCTGGCAAACCTGACCGCGCGCGCATCACGCACCGTTTCGGCGCAACGTCACCCCACACGCCGCACGCTCGCCATGCATCACGCACCACGAACGCGCATGAAGGCACGTCGGATGCACATGGCACGCACCTTGCTGCTTACATAAGTGATACACGACGCACGCAAAACAGCGCGGTGCTACGATGATCCGCACCCCTGCCCGGTCGCATGCGCACCGATAAAAATTACGTTTTCCTGAACGCCTGCCTTCATGAAACTGACTCCCCGCGAAAAGGACAAGCTGCTGATCTTCACGGCGGCGCTGCTCGCCGAACGCCGCCGCGCGCGCGGCCTGAAGCTCAACTATCCGGAGGCGGTGGCCTTCATCACCGCGGCGCTGATGGAAGCCGCGCGCGACGGCAAGACCGTGGCCGAAGTGATGCACTACGGCACGACGCTGCTCACGCGCGACGACGTGATGGACGGCGTGCCGGAAATGATTCCCGACATCCAGGTCGAGGCGACCTTCCCCGACGGCACGAAGCTCGTGACCGTCCACCACCCGATTCCGTGAGGCCCCGCATGATCCCCGGCGAAATCCTCACCGACGATGGCGAACACGAACTGAACGCGGGCCGCGCGACGCTGTCGCTCGTCGTCGCGAACACCGGCGACCGCCCGGTGCAGGTCGGCTCGCACTACCACTTCTTCGAGGTCAACGACGCGCTGTCGTTCGACCGCGCGGCCGCGCGCGGCTTCCGGCTCAACATCGCGGCCGGCACGGCCGTGCGCTTCGAGCCGGGCCAGACGCGCACCGTCGAGCTCGTCGCCCTCGCGGGCGATCGCGCCGTCTACGGTTTTCAGGGCAAGGTGATGGGGCCGCTGTAAGCCGCGCCCCGCTCTTCAGGAACAGCACATGACACTACGCTTGAGCCGCCGCGCGTACGCGGAAATGTTCGGGCCGACGACGGGCGACCGCGTCCGGCTCGCCGATACCGAACTGCTGATCGAGATCGAACGCGACTTCACCACGTACGGCGAGGAAGTGAAGTTCGGTGGCGGGAAGGTGATCCGCGACGGGATGGGCCAGTCGCAGCGCGTGGCCGCCGACGTGCCCGATACCGTCATCACGAACGCGGTGATCCTCGATCACTGGGGCATCGTGAAGGCCGACATCGCGATCAAGCACGGCCGCATCGCGGCGATCGGCAAGGCCGGCAACCCCGACATCCAGCCGGGCGTGACGATCGCGATCGGCGCCGCGACCGAAGTGATCGCCGGCGAAGGGCTGATCGTGACCGCGGGCGGCATCGACACGCACATCCACTTCATCAGCCCGCAGCAGATCGACGAGGCGCTCGCGTCGGGCGTCACGACAATGCTCGGCGGGGGCACGGGGCCGGCCACCGGCACCAACGCGACGACCTGCACGCCGGGCCCGTGGCACATGGAGCGGATGCTGCAGGCCGCCGACGGCTGGCCGATCAACCTCGGCTTTCTCGGCAAGGGCAACGCGAGCCTGCCGCAGCCGCTCGTCGAGCAGATTGCGGCCGGCGCGATCGGGCTGAAGCTGCACGAGGACTGGGGCACGACGCCCGCCGCGATCGACAACTGCCTGTCGGTGGCCGACGACACCGACACGCAGGTCGCGATCCACACGGACACGCTGAACGAGGCCGGCTTCGTCGAATCGACGGTCGCCGCGTTCAAGGGGCGCACGATCCACACGTACCACACTGAAGGTGCAGGCGGCGGCCACGCGCCCGACATCCTGAAGGTGTGCGGCGAGATGAACGTGCTGCCGTCGTCGACCAATCCGACGCGCCCGTACACGATCAACACGCTCGACGAGCATCTCGACATGCTGATGGTGTGCCATCACCTCGATCCGTCGATCGCCGAGGATCTCGCGTTCGCCGAATCGCGCATTCGTCGCGAGACGATCGCGGCCGAGGACATCCTGCACGATCTCGGCGCGCTGTCGATGCTGTCGTCCGATTCGCAGGCGATGGGCCGCGTCGGCGAAGTGATCATCCGCACCTGGCAGACCGCGCACAAGATGAAGGTGCAGCGCGGCGCGCTGCCGGAGGACACCGCGCGCAACGACAACTTCCGCGCGAAGCGCTACGTCGCGAAGTACACGATCAACCCGGCGCTCACGCACGGCATCGCACATGAAGTCGGCTCGATCGAGCCCGGCAAGTGGGCCGACCTCGTGTTGTGGGAGCCCGCGTTCTTCGGGATCAAGCCGTCGATGATCCTCAAGGGCGGGATGATTGCCCTCGCGCAGATGGGCGACCCGAACGCGTCGATCCCGACGCCGCAGCCGGTCCACTATCGCGAGATGTTCGCGACGCGCGGCGGGGCGCTCGCGCGCACGTCGCTGACCTTCGTGTCGCAGATGGCGGCCGATGCAGGCATCGCGGAGCGCTATGGGCTCGCGAAGCGGATCGTGCCGGTGCGCAATTGCCGCAACGTGACGAAGGCCGACATGATCCACAACGCATGGCGTCCGTCGATCAGCGTCGATCCGGAAACCTACGACGTGATCGCCGACGGCCAGTTGCTCACCTGCGAACCGGCGACGGTGCTGCCGATGGCGCAGCGCTATTTCCTGTTCTGATCCGGAATCCCCAGTTTCATGCGTACCCTCGACAAACGTATTGCCCCGAACGTGAAACTCGCCGCGTCGCTCGTGGCTCGCGCGCCGACGCTCACGCTCGCCTATGATGCCCGCTGCAAGAGCCGCCTCGCGGCGACGCTCGACACCGGCGAGGACGTCGCGGTGCTGCTGCCGCGCGGCACCGTGCTGCGCGACGGCGACGTGCTCGTCGCCGACGACGGTGCGCTCGTGCGTATCGCGGCGGCCCCCGAAACCGTGCTGCTCGTGCGCGCAGCCGACCCGCTCACGCTGATGCGCGCCGCATACCACCTCGGCAACCGTCACACGCCGATCGAGATCGGCGACGGCTACCTGAAGCTCGAGGCCGATCCGGTGCTCGCGGACATGCTGCGCCGGCTCGGCACGCAGGTCGAGGAAACGCATGCACCGTTCCAGCCGGAAGCCGGTGCGTACGGCGGTGGCCACAAACACGGGCACGACGCAACGTTCGCCGAGGATTATGCGCTTGCGCAACAGGTGTTCGGCGAACACCACGGGCATGCGCATTCGCACGATCACGATCACGATCATCAGCATGGTCCCGGCTGTACGCACGGCCACCACGGTCATGACCACCACTGAACTCGTCGCGCTGCTGCACCTCGCGTCGCCGGCTTTGCCGATTGGCGCGTACAGCTATTCGCAGGGCCTCGAAGCCGCGCTCGACGCGAACCTGATCCGCGACGCCGATTCCGCGCGCGACTGGATCGCGAGCGGCCTGACCGACGTGCTCGCGCACGGCGAACTGCCGTTCCTCGCGCACCAGCTCGCCCGCTGGCAAACACACGACACGCATGCGCTCGCCGCCGAAAATGCCTGGTTCGTCGCGAGCCGGGAATCGGCCGAGCTGCGCCGCGAAACCGAACAGATGGGCTGGTCGCTCGCGCAGCTGTGCGCATCGCTCGAATGGGGCGACGCCACACGCCGCGCGACGCTCGCGTCGCTGTCGCCGATCGCGCTGCCGACCGCGTTCGCGTACGCGGCTGCCGCTCACGACGCCGGCGCCGACGCGACGCTCGCCGCGTACGCATTCGGCTGGGTCGAGAACCAGACGTCCGCCGCGCTG
>NZ_BCPP01000684.1:0-3983 GCF_016586125.1 Burkholderia sp. E168m23 | reverse complement strand
GGTCGTCCTCGCTCGCGACGAACCAGACCGATTTTCCGCGATTGCACTCGCGAACGAGCGCGCGCAGCGCTTCGCTGCGCGCGAGCCGGCGGTCGATGTCGCCGACCACGCCGAGCCGGACGCCGTAGTTGGTCAGCTTTTGCAGCACGGCGCCGGCCAGCCCGCTGTCGAGCCGGTAGAAGTCGTCGTGCAGCGTGTCCGCCGCGACCGCGATCCAGTCGGCTTCATGCTCGTGCGCGAGCGCGACGAGATCGAGCGCGTCGCTTTCCCGTTGCACGAGGCCGGCGGAAGGATCGCGGACCAGCACGCGGCTGCCGGCGGCCTGAACGATTCGATGGGGCATGTCGAGCGTGTCCGTCGATGAGAGAAAAGTGCGCACGGTGTCGCGCTGCCCGCGGATGAAGTGAGGCTGCTCGGGAAGAAGCCGCACCTGCGCGTGCGGCACGAGGCGCGTCAGGCGATCCTGCGTGTCGCGGGAATCGAGCATCACGTCGCGGCCTCCGACGATCGCCAGCACGGGCATCGACAACGTGCGGAGCATGGTGTCGTCGAATACCGGAATCGGCTCGATGCGCGGCCGGAAGCCGCGGTCGACGGCGCGCATCAGGGCGAGCGCGTCCCGTTCGGCCGGCGTCGATGCGGGTGGCAGGCGACCCAGCACGCGCCGCCGCACGCATGCGCGCCCGGCATCGCCGAGCAGCAACAGCGGCAGCGCCCACCACAGAAACGGCTTCTGCCTGCCGATGCCGGACGGGCAGAGCAGCGCGAGCCGGGTGACGCGCGGCGGCCGCCGCAACGCAAAGTCGAGCGCCGTTCGCGCGCCGAGCGAGATGCCGACGAACGCGGCGCGCGACACCTGCAGGCCGTCGAGCACGTCGTCGAGCCACTGCGCATGGGCGTCGCCCGCGAGCGGCGGGCGTGACGGCGCGCTCGGTCCCGCTTCGCCGATCACGTCGATCGCGTAGAGCCGGAAGTGCGTCGCCCAGTCGGTCGCGTGATGCTGCCAGCTTGCCGCCGTCGTCTGTGCGCCGTGGATCAGCACGACCGGCGGCGCGTGTTCGGGACCGCAGGCGATGACGTGCGTCGCGCCATGACGCGTTTGCACGGTGACGCGCCGATGCCCGGCCGGCCAGTGCGACAGCGCGGCCGCGTACGCGGCGCGAATCGCGCGGGCATGGCGGGATGACTTGAAGATTGCGCTCATGTCCCGCTTTGCTGCAGCAGCATGTCGAGCGACGACATCAGCGCGGCCGTGTCGGCCGGTGTCGCGGTCACGATGATCTTGACCATGCTCGAGGCGGGATCGAACGTGACGTCGATTCGCACGGGGTCGACGTACGATGTGCGGCCGGACGCCAACGCGTGCAGCGACCGCGACAGGTACTGGTGCAGCGACTGCGACGCATCGGGAATGTCGACGATGCTGGTGACGCGCACCGCACGCGGCGCGGGCGAGGCCGGCTCCGTCCGGGCGAACGCGGCGAGGTCGGCCTCGAGGATGCGGTAGGCACGGCCGACCCGCGTCGCGCGCAGCTTGCCGTCGCGAATGAACCGCAGGACGGTCTTCGGATGGACGCGCAAGCGGGCGGCAGTGTCTTCGACGGTGTGGAACATGAGCTATCGACGATTCCTTAATTATCTTTATTGTTCCATATATAAAGGAGCATAAGGGAATAATTTGGGTGATAAAGGGGCTGCCGTCGGATGGGCGAGACACTCGGCCGATCCGGGTTGTGCCCGTCCGGAATTGAAAACGCCCCGGCGACCGGCCATGCCGGACGTCGGGGCGTATCGGGGAGAAACGGGCCGGGAATCGGCCGGCGTGTTCGATCGATCCGGGCGCGCCTTTACGCGCCGCGCGTCGTCACTTGTCGACGAGCCGCTTCGGCACCGACAGCGCCAGTAGCCCGCCGAGCACGAGGAACCCGGCCAGCATGTACATGCCCGCATCGTTGGTGCCCGTCACCTGCTTGAGCCAGCCCATCAGGTACGGGCTCAGGAAGCCGGCGAGGTTGCCGATCGAGTTGATCATCGCGATGCCGGCGGCGGCGGCCGTGCCGCCGAGGAACGCGGTCGGCAGGCTCCAGAACAGCGGCAGCGTCGTCAGGATGCCGATCGTCGCGAGCGTGAGGCCGAGCATCGCGAGCGCCGTCTGGTGCGCCCAGATCACCGACAGCACGAGGCCGACCGCGCCGATCGCGGCCGGAATCGCGAGGTGCCAGCGGCGTTCGCGGCGCTTGTCCGCGCTGCGCGCGATCAGGATCATCGCGACCACCGCGGCCGCATACGGAATCGCCGACAGCAGGCCGATCATGAACGTGTCGGTCACGCCGGTCGCCTTGATGATCGTCGGCAGCCAGAAGCCGACGCCGTAGAGCCCCATCACGAACGAGAAATAGATCAGCGCCATCAGCCAGACGCGCGGGCTCGACATCACGGCGCCGAGCGGCAGGTCCTCCTTGGTGGCTTCCTCCGCGTCGACGTTGCGGGCGAGCAGCGCCTTTTCTTCGTCGGTCAGCCACGTCGCCTTCGCGATCCGCTCGTCGAGGGTGAAGAACACGAGCACGCCGGCGAGCACCGACGGAATGCCTTCGAGCAGGAACAGCCATTGCCAGCCGTGCCAGCCGCTCACGCCGTCGAACGCCTTCAGGATGAAGCCCGAGATCGGCCCGCCGATCACGCCGGACAGCGCGACGGCCGTCATGAAGAACGTCGTCATCCGGCCGCGCCGGTGCGCGGGATACCAGTAGGTGAGGTAGAGGATCACGCCGGGGAAGAAGCCCGCTTCGGCGACGCCGAGCAGGAAGCGCATCACGTAGAACATCGCGGGCGTCGTGACGAACATCGTCAGGATCGAGATCACGCCCCATGTCGCCATGATGCGGGCGATCCACACGCGGGCGCCCACCCGGTGCAGGATGATGTTGCTCGGCACCTCGAACAGGAAATAGCCGAAGAAGAAGATCCCGGCGCCGAGCCCGTACACGGTATCGCTCAGGTTCAGGTCGCTCGCCATCTGCAGCTTCGCGAACCCGACGTTCACGCGGTCGAGATACGCGACCACGTAGCACAGCAGGAGGAGCGGCACGAGCCGCCACGACACCTTGCGGTAGGTTGCTTCCTCGAATGCGCCGGACGAGCCCGGCAGCGACTGCGTCGATGTTGCCATGTTGTCTCCTGTCGATCCAGGTTAGCGCTTTAGCGGTTACCTGAGTCCCATGCTTTGCGGTCGATCGAGGTCGGCGCTTGGGCGGCTACCTCGATCCGATGCACCGCTGTCGTTGTAGTGGGCCGGAGCAGGCGTGGTGGTGCCCGATCCGGTTTCGTGCGAAGCAAGACGGGCCGATCGTGCGGCCCGGTACGACTAGATGCAGCGCCCGCCGTCGACTTCGAGGCAGACGCCGGTGATGAATTCGGCTTCGTCGGATGCAAGATAAAGCGCGGCGTTCGCGATGTCCTGCGGCGTCGAGAAGCGGCCGAGCGGGATCGTCGCGAGGAAGCGGCGGCGATTGTCCGGGGTGTCCTCGCAGCCCATGAACTCGGTCATCAGCGCGGTTTCGCCGAGCACCGGGTTGATGCAGTTCACGCGGATACGGTCGGCGCCGAGCTCGGCCGCGAGCGACTTGCTGGCGGTGATCATCGCGCCCTTCGTGCTGTTGTACCAGACGAGGCCCGGGCGCGGGCGCACGCCGGCCGTCGATGCGACGTTCACGAACACGCCGCCGCCCTGTGCGCGGAAGTACGGCACGAAAGTCTGCACGCACCAGAACAGGCTCTTCATGTTGACCGCGTACACGCGGTCGAATTCGGCTTCCGTCACGTCGAGCACGGGCTTGTTGCGGTGCGTGGTGCCCGCGTTGTTCACGACGATCTGCACCGCATGGAAATCCTCGAGCGCGGCCTGCAGCAGCGCGCGCCAGTCGTCCTCTTTCGACACGTCGCCGGCCACCGCGATCGCCTTGCCGCCCGCGAGCGCGATCTCG
>NZ_BCPP01000683.1:0-3983 GCF_016586125.1 Burkholderia sp. E168m23 | reverse complement strand
GAATACATCGGCGAGATCGCCGATCACGAGAAGGCCGAATTCCTGTCGGGCGCGCATGCGCTGCTGTTTCCGATCGACTGGCCGGAGCCGTTCGGCCTGGTGATGATCGAGGCGATGTCGTGCGGCACGCCGGTGATCGCGTTCAACCGCGGCGCGGTGCCCGAAGTGGTGGACGAGGGCGTGTCGGGGTTCATCGTCGAGGATGAAATCAGTGCGGTGGCCGCCGTGAACCGGCTGCACCTGCTGCCGCGGGCGCGCGTGCGGCAGCGCTTCGAGGAGCGCTTCACGTCGCGCCGGATGGCGCAGCAGTACGTCGATGTGTACCAGTCGGTGATCCGCGCGCAGAAGCGCTCGCGCTTCAAGGTGATCGATTCGACGACCTGATCGTCCCGATGCAGAAGGGCGGCGGATAAAAAAACGGCGATGCCCGCAAGGACATCGCCGTTTGCGCATGGTCCGCGCGCAGCGCGCGCGGGCAGTGCGTCAACGTCAGATCTTGAGCTTCGTGACCTTCGTGCCGTTGATCGATACGTCGCCCATCAGGCCGGCGTTGGTCAGCACGACGACCTGGATCGGCGCGGTGGCCGTGTTGGAGTCGACCGCGCCGTTCGCGCCCATCTTCACGAGTGCGACCGATGCGCCGGCGCCGGCGGCCCAGCCGTCCGAGCCGCGGAATTCGTCGAGCGCCTGCTGCGTCATGAACAGGAACACGATCGCCTTCGACTGCGCACCGGCCTGCAGGCCGACCGACAGTGACGACGTGTTGTAGTAGCCGACCGTGCTGCCGCCGACGCGCAGCGCGCCGTTGCCCGACTGGCCGCCGACGATGAAGCCGGCCTGGAGCACTTCGGGGAAGACCAGCACGCCGCGCGATTTCGCGACGAGCTCGCGCGAACCCTTGACGGTGGAGTACATGCGAGACAGCGTGGCGTCGACGCTCGCGTCGATCGACTGACGCTTCGACGCGTTGGTCGCGGCGTTGTCCGGCTTGTCCGGCGTGGTGGTGCAACCGGTGAGCGCGAGGCTACCGACGATGAGCGCAGCGGCGGCTTTCAGCACAAGATTCCGTTTTTGCATCGTTGTTCTCCATCGGATGATGTTCGGAGTGAGTCTCGCTCAGGGAGCGGATCACGTCGGCAGTTATATCACAGCGGATCAGGGGCTCTTTTCGTTGGCGCGTGAAAAAGCGTCAAATCGCGCAAGGGTGTCGCGGCGCGCCAACGGATGAAATGTCGCGCACGCGCCAGGCGCGCGTGGCGCGTGGCCGGCGTGCGGGGAACGCGGCGCTCGAGCAGCGGGCGGCGGCGCCTGCGGCGTGCGCCGGTGTCAGTGTGTGACGGGGGGAACGGGCGGCTTGATCGGCGGGCGGCGCAGCGCGCGGCGGATCAGCGCGATCACGACGCCGCATGCGAACAGGAACGCGGCCGGAACGACCCAGTAGCCGACGAACGCATGCCACAGATAGCCGGCGAGCGTATTGCGGCGCACCACGTATTCGTCGCGGGCCGCCTGCTGGCGCGGCGCGTTGGCGGCGAGCACGTCGGCCGGGCAGCCGGTCGCGCGCGCTTCGTCAGGATTCCCGTGGCACTTCGCGGCGGCGCCGGCGGCCTGTTGCGCGTCGGTGAGCTGCCAGGTGGTCAGCGCGAGTTGCAGGTCCGCCTTGTTGTAGGCCATTTCCTCGCGGATCTCGCGCACGGCGATGATCGCGACGGGCACCGCCCAGAACACGATCACGATCAGCCAGCGGCGGAACCAGCGGTGTTGTCTCCATGCCATCCAAGCCTCCGTTTGACGCGCGTGCGCGTCCGTCTCGAGGGCGGCCCGATGGCGCTTCTTGGTCTTGGGTGGGCCGCGTTGCAGCCATCATAGAAGAAAACGCGGCGAATTGCCGCACCATGTGGCGGCACCGGAGCGGCGGGCCGGAAAAACGGGGCGGGAAAAGGCGGGCATGCGGGCGGGCATGCGGCTGGCAGGCGCGTGTCGATGCGCGTGCAACGAAAACGAAAATGCCGCGCCCGCCGAAGCGGGGCGCGGCATTCGAGGCGGGAGCGCCGAACTCAGGCGGCCGGCTGGTTGCTCAGGCAGCTCTTCATGAACGCCTTGCGATCGTCACCCTTCTTGCCGGTGGCCTGCGTGTTGCACGCCTTCATCTTTTCCTGCTGCGTCATCGCCTTCGCGGGCTTCGCCGACAGGCAGTCCTTCATGAACGCCTTGCGTTCGTCGCCCGTCTTGCCGGCTGCCTGGGTGTTACAGGCCTTCATCTTGTCCTGCTGGCTGTTCGCCGCGAATGCGGGGGAAGCCAGCATGCCGCCGAGAAGCACTGCGGCTACGAGCGATTGGATTTTCATTTCGACACTCCCATGGGGTGAATTGCGTTTTATATCGACGCCGTCACGAAGCCCGGCGCGACGTGAACAGGGTCGCATCGCGCCGCGCGCTCCGATTATGGCAAATCAATGTGAAAACACCAAAACGGCATTTCTATAACGCAGTGGGCGGCATGGCCGTTGACGGCGTGCACGCGCCGGCGATCGGGACAAACCATGACACGGGGTCGCGCCGCGCGCGTTCGAGCCGGACCTACCGGACGCCGGCCGCGAGCCATTACAATCGCGGCCATGAATACACCGAACACCGCATCCCCTTCGTCCGCGCCGGCGCTGCCGCGCATCGCCGTACTCGCCACCGGCGGCACGATCGCCGGCGCCGCGCCCGACGCGGCCAGCACGGCCGGCTACCAGGCCGGCGCGCTCGGCGTCAATTTCCTGGTCGACGCCGTACCGGCGCTTGCGTCGGTCGCGCGCATCGACGCGGAGCAGGTCGCCAGCATCGACAGCAAGGATCTCGCGCTGCCGCTGTGGAACACGCTCGCCGCGCGGATCGACGCGCTGATGGCCGACCCGGCGATCGACGGCATCGTGATCACCCACGGCACCGATACGCTCGAGGAAACCGCGTATGCACTGCATCTGGTCGTCCGGGGCGACAAGCCGGTCGTGCTGACGGCCGCGATGCGGCCGGCGACCGCGCTGTCGTCCGACGGCCCGCTGAACCTGCTGAACGCGGTGACGGTGGCCGCCCATCCGGCCGCGCGCGGGCAAGGCGTGCTGGTCGCGTTCAACAACCGGATCCACGGCGCGCGCGACGTCGTGAAGACGAGCACCTATGCGGTCGACGCGTTCCAGTCGCCGGAGCTCGGCGCACTCGGCTGGGTGCAGGACGGCCGCGTCGAATTCGCCCGCCGTGTCACGCGCACGCGCGACACGCAGCTGGCGATCGCGCCGACCTGGCCGCCGGTCGAAGTCGTCGCGAGCTATGCGGGCGTGACGCGCACGGCCGTCGATGCGCTCGTCGCGGCCGGCGTGCGCGGCCTCGTCGTCGCGGGCACCGGCAACGGATCGATCCATGCGACGCTGCAGACGGCGCTCGCCGATGCGGTGAACGCGGGCGTGGCGGTGGTGCGTGCGTCGCGCGTCGGTTCGGGGCACGTGATGCGCAACGGCGCCGCGAGCGACGATGCGCTCGGGTTCGTGAGCGCGGGCTCGCTGCACCCGTTCAAGGCGCGCGTGCTGCTGATGCTCGCGCTCGCGAACGGCATTCGCGAGCGCGACGCATTGCAACGCGCATTCGACACGCTGTGACCGATGGCGCGCCGCTCGGGCGGCGCGTAGAAGGCATAAAAAAATGGCAGGCCAATGGCCTGCCATTTTTGCGTCAGTGCTGCGCGAATGCTCAGGACTGCGGCGGAATCACGAGCTTCTGGCCCGGGTAGATCCGGTCCGGGCTCGACAGCATCGGCTTGTTCGCTTCGAAGATCACCGGATACTTGTTCGCATCGCCGTACACTTCCTTGGCGATCGCCGACAGCGTGTCGCCCGGCTTCACGTCGTGGTACTGCACTTCCGGATCGTCCGGCTGCAGATCGTCATCGTTGACGCCCGCGACATCGTATAACTTCGTATAATGTATGCTATACGAAGTTA
>NZ_BCPP01000682.1:0-3989 GCF_016586125.1 Burkholderia sp. E168m23 | reverse complement strand
TTTCCGACATGGTGTCGTTCGGCGTCGCGCCCGCGCTCGTGATGTACGAGTGGGTGCTGAAGGATCTCGGCCGCTGGGGCTGGCTCGCCGCGTTCGTCTATTGCTCGGGCGCCGCGCTGCGCCTCGCGCGCTTCAACACGAACATCGGCGTGGTCGACAAGCGCTTCTTCCAGGGGTTGCCGAGCCCGGCCGCCGCCGCGCTGATCGCCGGCTTCGTGTGGCTCGCGACCGACAACCGCGTGCCGATGAAGCTCGGCTGGCTGCCGTGGGTCGCGTTCGTGCTGACGATCTACGCGGGCGTGACGATGGTGTCGAACGCGCCGTTCTACAGCGGCAAGGCGCTCGACGTGCGGCACCGCGTGCCGTTCGCGGCGATCCTGCTCGTCGTCGTCGCGTTCGTGCTCGTGTCGTCCGATCCGCCGCTGATGCTGTTCTGCCTGTTCGTGCTGTACGGTCTGTCCGGCTACGTGTTCTGGGCCTACATGGCCATCCGCGGGCGCGCGAATCCGGCGCGCTCGTCGCAGCGCGATCACTGACGCCGACGCACGATTTGCCCGGAAACGGCGGTCTCGGGGCCGCCGTTTTCATTTGCCCCTTTTTCGAGCCGGGCCGCGCCGGTTCACGGTTTCCGGGTGCCGTCCCCGGGTGTCGTCCAATTGCGCGGTCCACGGAATGTCGCTATAGTCTGCGGCATGACTGCATTTCCCCGCTTCTCCCTCCTTCTAGCCGGTGCGCTGCTACGCGCGCCAGCTTCGGCGCGCCTGCCGCGCTGACTGTTCTCGCCCTCCGTCTCAAGCCTCGTCTGTTGTTGAGCGTCGCCAGCGGTGGCGCGATCTCGTTACGTTTGACTTCCGTATAAAAGAGCCCTGGAGCCCCCCATGACAGACAAGCTGATCATTTTCGATACGACGTTGCGTGACGGCGAGCAATCGCCCGGCGCGTCGATGACGAAGGAAGAGAAAATCCGCATCGCGAAGCACCTCGAGCGGATGAAGGTCGACGTGATCGAGGCCGGTTTCGCCGCCAGCTCGAACGGCGATTTCGACGCGATCCACACGATCGCCGGTCTCGTGAAGGACAGCACGATCTGTTCGCTGGCGCGGGCCAACGACAAGGACATCCAGCGCGCGGCGGACGCGCTCAAGCCGGCCAACAGCGCGCGGATCCATACGTTCATCGCGACGTCGCCGCTGCACATGGAGAAGAAGCTGCGGATGACGCCGGACCAGGTGTTCGAGCAGGCGCGTCTCGCGGTGCGTTTCGCGCGCAAGTTCACCGACAACGTCGAATTCTCGCCGGAAGACGGCAGCCGTTCGGATCTCGATTTCCTGTGCCGTGTGCTGGAAGCGGTGATCGCCGAGGGCGCGACGACGATCAACATCGCCGATACGGTCGGCTACGGCGTGCCGGAACTCTACGGCAACCTCGTGAAGACGCTGCGCGAACGCATTCCGAACTCGGACAAGGCGATCTTCTCCGTGCATTGCCACAACGACCTCGGGATGGCGGTGGCGAACTCGCTCGCCGGCGTGAAGATCGGCGGTGCGCGGCAGATCGAATGCACGATCAACGGTCTCGGCGAGCGCGCGGGCAACACGTCGCTCGAGGAAATCGTGATGGCCGTGAAGACCCGCAAGGACTACTTCGGTCTCGACGTCGGCATCGACACGACGCAGATCGTGCCGACGTCGAAGCTCGTGTCGCAGATTACCGGCTTCGTCGTGCAGCCGAACAAGGCGGTGGTCGGCGCCAACGCATTCGCGCACGCATCGGGCATTCACCAGGACGGCGTGCTGAAGGCGCGCGACACCTACGAGATCATGCGTGCGGAAGACGTGGGCTGGACCGCGAACAAGATCGTGCTCGGCAAGCTGTCGGGCCGCAACGCGTTCAAGCAGCGTCTGCAGGAGCTGGGCGTGTCGCTCGACAGCGAAGCCGAACTGAATGCCGCGTTCATGCGCTTCAAGGATCTGGCCGACCGCAAGGCCGAGATCTTCGACGAGGACATCATCGCGATCGTGTCCGAGGAATCGGCGCTCGCGCAGGAACAGGAGCACTTCAAGTTCGTGTCGCTGTCGCAGCGTTCGGAAACGGGCGAGCAGCCGCAGGCGAAGGTCGTGTTCGCGGTCGAAGGCAAGGAAGTGACCGGCGAGGCGCGCGGCAACGGCCCGGTCGACGCGACGTTCAATGCGATCGAGGGTGAAGTCGGCAGCGGGTCCGAGCTGCTGCTGTACTCGGTCAACGCGATCACGACCGGCACGCAGGCGCAGGGCGAAGTGACCGTCCGGCTGTCGAAGAGCGGGCGGATCGTCAACGGCGTGGGCACCGATCCGGATATCGTCGCCGCATCCGCGAAGGCGTACATTTCCGCGCTGAACAAGCTGCACTCGAAGGACGACAAGCTCAACCCGCAGCGCGCGTAAGCGCCGCGCGTTGCGCGGCACCGAGACGCCCCGTGCGGCCCTGCGCCGCCGGGGCGTTTTTTCATTGGCCGCTCATTCCGCGGCCGGCGCGCGGAACAGCCAGCGGCGCGCCGCCGGGCGTGGCGCCGGATTGCGCCGGCGGAACTCGACCGCGATCCCGCGCCGCGGCGCATCGGCGACGAACGCATCGAGCAGTTCGAGCACGTCGTGATCGATGTAGTCGGCGCGCGTCGCGTCGATGATCACCGCCGCCCGGTCCGGAATGTGCCGCAGGTGGTGCTTGACCTGCACCTTGCCGAGAAACGACACGTCCTTGCGGAACGACAGCAGGAAGTGATCGTCATGCTGCGCGAGCGTGACGGGGCTCTTCAGGTTCGCGACGGCGACGGCCAGCACGCTGCATGCGAGGCCGAGCGCGATGCCGAACAGCAGGTCGACCGCCAGCACACCCGCGATCGTCGCCGCGAACGGCGCGAACGCGGCCGGGCCTTGCTTCATGACCGAGCGGAACAGCGCGGGCTTCGCGAGCTTCAGACCGGTGTGGATCAGGATCGCGGCCAGGCTCGCGAGCGGGATCAGGTTGATCAGGCCGGTGAGCGCAAACACGCTCGCGAGCAGCAGGACCCCGTGCACGATCGCGGACATCCGGCTTTGCGCGCCGGCGTTGACGTTGGCCGAACTGCGCACGATCACCGACGTGATCGGCAGGCCGCCGACGGCGCCCGCGACGAGGTTACCGACGCCCTGCGCCTTCAGCTCGCGATCGGGTTGCGTCGGCCGCCGCTTCGGATCGATCTGTTCGACCGCTTCGAGGCACAGCAGCGTCTCGAGGCTTGCGACGACCGCAAGCGTGATCGCCACGCGCCATACGTCCGGATTGAGCAGTTGCGCGAAGTTCGGGCCGAGCTCTGCATGCTTGAGCGATGCCGCGAGCGCCGCGAACGAGTCGAATTCGGGCAGCGTGACGCGATGGGCGGCGCCCGGTGCGGCTGCCGGTGCGACCACGCCGAGCACGAGCGTCGCGCCGATGCCGAGCACGACGACCGCGAGCGGCGCGGGTACCGAGCGCACCCACGCGAAGCGCTTGAGAGCCGGCGTGTCCCACGCGATCAGCAGCCCGAGCGACGCAAGCGCGATCACCGTGGCGGCCCATGCGGTCGGCAGGCTCGGCCAGTTCGCAAACGATTGCGCGGCCTGGCCGCCGAGGCCGAATGCGAACGGAATCTGCTTCACGATCAGCAGCAGGCCGATCGCGGCGAGCATGCCCTTGATGACCGGCGATGGCACGTAAGCGGCGAAGCGGCCGGCGCGCAGCATGCCGAAGCCGAACTGCAGCACGCCGGACAGCAGCACCGCGAGCAGGAACGCGGAGAAGCTGCCGAGTTGCGCGATCCCTTCGACGACGATCACGACGAGGCCGGCGGCCGGCCCGCTGACGGACAGCGACGAGCCGCTCAGCAGTGCGACGACGATGCCGCCGACGATGCCCGACACGAGCCCGGCGAACGGCTCGACGCCGGACGCATTGGCGATGCCGAGACAGAGCGGTAGCGCGACGAGGAAAAC
>NZ_BCPP01000681.1:0-4011 GCF_016586125.1 Burkholderia sp. E168m23 | reverse complement strand
CCCACGAATCACGCCCGTGACGACGATGTCGCGCCCTTCCCATTCCGCCGGCAGGCTGTCGCTCAAGCGCCATTCGGCTCGCGCGGCCGCATAGCCGAACCCCGCGACGCTGGCCGCGAGCGCCCACAGCATCCATCCGCATGCAACGACCGCACGCGTGCGCGGCCAGCGCACGCACCCCACACCGAGCGCCGCACAGCCCGCGAGCACGGCTGCTCCGACCGTCCATGCGACCGCCCCCGGCAACGCCGCCTGCCGCTGCAGCACGACGACGCCGAGCGCGAACGCGATCCACCCCACGCGCATTCCGCCTCCTCGTCGACCCGGCGCCACCCTGCCAATACGGCGCCTTCCGGCAACGATTATGCGGACGAAAGTGCGAGTCGCGGCAGCGCGGCGAGCGCGTTAGCCGAAGTGCATACGGCCAGTTCGCCAGTATCGAGCCCGCGCAATTCGGCGAGCACGGCGCCGATGCGCGGCACCTGGTCGGGCGTATTGCGGGATTTGTATGCCCATTCGGGCGCGATGTCGGGCGCGTCGGTTTCGACGACGAGCGCGTCGAGCGGCAACTCGGTGGCGAGCCGGCGGATCTGCCGCGCGCGCGCGAAGGTCACGTTGCCGCCGAAGCCGAGATGGAGGCCCTGCGCCAGATACGCTTCGGCCTGCTGGAAACTGCCGTTAAACGCATGCGCGATGCCGCGCCGCACGCCGAAACGGCGCAGCCCGGCCAGCACGCGGTCCTGCGACTTGCGCACGTGGCACAGCACCGGCAGGTCGAATTCCCGCGCCAGCCGGAGCTGGCCCTGGTAGAAGAATTGCTGCCGGTCTTCGTCGAGCCCCGGCACGAAATAGTCGAGCCCGATCTCGCCGATCGCGACGAATCGCGGATCGTCGAGGCTGGCCTCGATCTCCATGCGCAGCCGGTCGAGATCCTCGTCGCGCGCCTGCGGCGTATACATCGGATGGATACCGAGCGCGTACGCCGCGCCCGGCGTGCGCTGCGCGAGTTCGCGCACCGTCGTGAAGTTGTCGCGCCCGATGCTCGGGATCACGATGCGCGACACGCCGGCCGCGTGCGCAGCCTGCGCGACCGCGTCGCGGTCGGCGTCGAACTCGGCGGCATCGAGATGGCAGTGCGTGTCGATCCACATGGCAGCGGTCCTGCGTCGTTGCGCCGTGCCGCGACGAACCGGCGGCCGGCCAACGGCGTGGCTTTTTTACACCGGCAGCGCCGGCTCCTCGTGCAGCACCCCGTCGCGCAGCCGCATGATGCGGTCGCAACGCGCGGCGAGATCGGGGTCGTGCGTGACGATCACGAAACTCGTTTCGAGCGTCTCGGACAGTTCGAGCATCAGGTTGAACACCGTGTCGGCCGTCGTGCCGTCGAGGTTGCCGGTCGGCTCGTCGGCGAGCACGCACGCGGGCTTCGTGACCAGCGCACGCGCGATCGCGACGCGCTGCCGCTCGCCGCCCGACAGCTCGCCCGGCCGGTGCTTCGCCCGCGGGCCGAGACCGACGCGTTCGAGCATCGCCTGTGCCTGCTCGCGCGCGTCCTCGGTGGTCATCCGGCGGATGCGCAGCGGCATCGCGACGTTGTCGAGCGCCGTGAACTCGGGCAGCAGGTGGTGGAACTGGTAGACGAAGCCGAGCGCGCGGTTGCGCAGCTCGTTGCGCTCGCGTTCGGCGAGTTGCGTAAACGGCTTGCCGAGCAGCGACACTTCGCCGGCGCTCGGCTCGTCGAGCCCGCCCAGCACGTGCAGCAGCGTGCTCTTGCCGGAGCCCGACGCGCCGACGACCGCGAGCTTCTCGCCGCGCCGCACCGTCAGCTCGGTGTTGTTGAGCACCTGCACGTTGAAGCCGCCCTGCACGAACGCCTTCGTGATCCCGCGCGCCTGAAGCACGTATTCCTGCATACCTGCCGAATCCTGTCTGTTGTGTTGTTGTCGTGAATCCGCGAATGCGGCCGCGCGGTCATTCATAGCGCAGCGCCTCCGCCGGCTTCACCTTCGCGCCGCGCCAGCTCGGATAGAGCGTCGCGACGGCCGACAGCGCGAACGCGATCAGCCCGATCCGGATCACGTCGCTCGCGACGAGTTCGGACGGCAGCTCGCTGATGAAATACACCGACGGCGGCAGGAACTGCACGCCGAACAGGTGCTCGATCATCGGGATCAGCCACGGGATGCTCCACGCGATCAGGCAGCCGAGCGCGACGCCGGACGCGGTGCCGACGAAGCCGATCGTCACGCCCTGCACGACGAAGATCTTCATGATCGATCCCGGCTGCGCGCCGAGCGTGCGCAGGATCGCGATGTCCGCCTGCTTGTTGGTCACCGTCATCACGAGCGACGACACGAGGTTGAACGCGGCCACCGCGATGATCAGCGTGAGGATGATGAACATCATCCGCTTCTCGATCTGCACGGCCGAGAACCACGTCTTGTTCTGCTGGGTCCAGTCGCGAATGTACAGGCTGCCCGACAGCGTGTGCGACAGCTCGACCGCGACCTGCGGCGCCTTCTGCATGTCGGTGAGCCGTAGCCGCACGCCGGTCGGCGCGCTCATCCGGAACAGCGCCTCGGCGTCGCGGATGTTGATCATCGCGAGCGTGCTGTCGTATTCGTAGTGGCCCGATTCGAACACGCCGACCACCGTGAACTGCTTCAGGCGCGGCATCATCCCGGCCGGCGTGATCGAGCCTTCGGGCGCGACGAGCGTGACCTTGTCGCCGACCGTCACGCCGAGGTTGCCGGCGAGCGCGTCGCCGAGCACGATGCCGAACTGGCCCGGCACGAGCGCGCCGAGCTGGCCGGCCTTCATGTCCTTGCCGATGTCGGACACCTGCGGCTCGAGCGACGGCTCGACGCCGCGCAGCATCACGCCGCTCACGGCGTCCTGGCGCGTGAGCAGCGCCTGCGCGTCGACGTACGGCGCGGCGCCGATCACCGACGGATTGCGGCGCGCTTCCTGCGCGGTCAGTTGCCAGTCGGGCATCGACCCCGTCGGCGAGAACACCTCGACGTGCGCGAGCACCGACAGCATGCGGTCGCGCACTTCCTTCTGGAAGCCGTTCATCACCGACAGCACGACGATCAGCGCCGCGACGCCGAGCGCGATCCCGAGCATCGACACGAGCGCGATGAAGGAAATGAAGCCGTTGCCGGTCGTGCGTTTGCCGGCGCGCGTGTAGCGCCAGCCGATCTGCCATTCGTACGGAAGTTTCAAGCGAATCCTTTCTGCTGGTTACGGCGGGAGGCGCGCCGCGGCCGAACCGCCGCCGGGTGGTGGCCGGCAGCCCGGGCACGGTCGAAAAACGGCCGCCGGACGCGAACGGGCCGTCAGCCGGCCCGATCACGCGCGCAGTTTGCCATACAATGCGCACCATCATGCACGACCGACGCCTCCATTTTCTCGTTCCGTTCGCGCTGCCGTCGGCGGCCGATGCGGCCTCGTCCCTCCACACGCTGGACAGCCCCGCGCTCCAGAAGTTGCTCGCCCGCGCGAGCCTCGTCGAGCGCGTGGCCGGCGAGGACTTCCAGCGCACGCTGCCGCACGAGCGCTGGCTGGCCAGCCGGTTCGGCGCCACGCAGGGCAATGCCGCGGACGAGGCACCGCTCGCGCCCTACATGCTGCTGGCCGACGGCGGCGACCCCGGCACGCACGCGTGGGCGTGCGTCGAGCCCGTGCACGTCGAAATCGCGCACGATCACCTGGTGCTCGTCGATCCGGCCGCCCTCGCGCTCGACGACGGCGACGCGGCCGCGCTGCTCGCGGTCGCACGACCGCTGATCGAGGAACTGGGCGTACGGCTCGAAGCGCCGAACCCGGCGCGCTGGTATCTGTCGAGCGACCAGCTCGCGCGCCTCGCCGGCGCCGCGCCGCTGCGCGCCAGCGGCCGCAACATCGAGATCTGGCTGCCGCACGAGGCGCATACGGGAGAGCGCTCGCGGATGTGGATGAAACTGCAGAACGAAGTGCAGATGGCGTGGTTCCAGCACCCGGTCAACGAAG
>NZ_BCPP01000680.1:0-4017 GCF_016586125.1 Burkholderia sp. E168m23 | reverse complement strand
GTCCAACCACGACGTCGCGGACGCGCTGGCCGCGCCGCTCAAGCAGGTGATCGGCGCGGTGAAGTCGGTGCTGGAAAACGCGCCGGCCGAACTCGTGACCGACATCGCGAATCGCGGCGTGGTGTTCACCGGCGGCGGCGCGCTGCTCGCCGATCTCGAGCGCCTGCTGTACGACGAGACCGGGCTGGTCGCGCGGATCGCCGACGAGCCGGCCACCTGCGCGGTGCGTGGCGCCGGCGAGGCGATGGGGCGGCTCGCGATGTGCCCGGTCGATTGAGCCCGGGCGGTGCCGGTTTCGCGGCGCGGCGCATCCTTCACATTCTTTCGATCTCCCTATGGCCGACCTGCGTGGCCGGCATCGGTTCGTCGCATGGACAGGCGCGAGCGCGCCGTGCTAGCGTGACGCGCCCGTCGTGACGTGCCCGTTCGGGGCTGGGCCGGCCGATGCGCCCGACGACACCTGAGAGACCGAATACCTTGAAATATCGAACCAAACGGAGCTTTGCGGCCCGGGCCGGCCGCGTGCTGGCCGTCGTTGCGTGCGTCTGGGCCGCGGCGGCCGCCGCGATCGTAATCCATGGCATGCGGATGCCGAGCAACCCGGCGGACGTCGCCGTGATCTTCGGCAACGCGCTCGACGACACCGGCGCGCCGAAGCCCGTGCTCGCGGCCCGGCTCGATGTGGGCGTGCGCTGCTATCGCGCGGGGCAGTGCCCGGCGTTTCTGGTCAGCGGCGCGATCGACGGCCCCGGGCTGAACGAGGCGACGGCGATGCGCGACTACCTCGTTGCGCGCGGCGTGCCGGCGGACCGGATCGCCGTCGACGACCAGGGCGACAACACGCTCGCGACCGCGCAGCACACGCTGGCCTACCTGCACGCGCATCGCCTGTCCCGCGTGCTGATCGTCAGCCAGTATTACCACCTTGCGCGGGCGCGTCTCGCGTTCGAGCGCGTCGGCATTGCGCGGTCGAACATCTCCGCCGCCTATCCGCGCCGCTTTCAGTGGCGCGATGTCTATTCGAGCTGGCGCGAGGTGCCGGCCTACGCGGTGTATGCGGTGCGGCTGTGGGTGAATCCGGATGCGCGGCCGGTTTCGTTTCGGCCGATGCTTTATTTGATGCGGCTGTTTTCGTGAGGCGACGGCGCCGGGAGCGCGCGCTTCCAATCGGCGTGGCTTCCTTCTCCCTCCGGTTGCCTACCGTCTCGTGTCGGCGGTGCGAACGTCATTGACGCCGGACGAACGATAACGATTTGCGTTGTCGCTTCATTTCGAGACGAAAATCGAAGCAACGCCCGTGATTGTTTGAGAATCCGCATTCGCATGCCAATTTGGCAAATGCGGATGAGTCGTATTGGCGATTCGGGACGGTTAATATATTGCACTGCAAAATTCGCAGATACTGAATCAAGTCGATATATCAGTGTTTTCACGGATGCGGTGCATCCAGTGTCTTTGCGAAAAGTCAAAAAGCGCCGTCGAAAAACGTGCCGGATTGTCATTTCCGATAGCCTGTCGGGAAGTAAAAAGTACATATTCCTTGACCCTTGATCCGACGGGGAAATATCGACTGGAAAACGGTTCGAGTTTGATATAGCCTTGTCTGATAAAAGCAGGGCGGTAATCAAATCAACCAGAAAGTCGCTGCAAAAATACAGGGGCCACCATCATGTCATTCGACTAGTTCCGAACCTGCACTCCCAGGTTGTTAAAAAATTCATCCATGAATAAACCGACATCGCGTCGCGATTGCCGGAGCGGACGCTTTTATCCGTGATTTTCTGCCGTGCGTCAGTCGGTGTGGCCGCAATACCAATACCAAAGCCGAAATCAATAACGAGGGAAAGCATGACTATTGCGCGTTCGAAAAAAGCGGGTGAGCCGTTTCCGAGACTGCTGTTGCCCACGGGCGTGTTTCTGGCGCTGTCGGGCGCGGGCATCGTTCCCGCCCACGCGACCTGCAGCACGGCGGGCACCACGGTGACCTGTTCCGGCGTCGCGAATCCGCTGGCGCCCAGTTATTCGAACAGCGCCAACAACGTGAACGCGACGGTCAACCCCGGTGCAAGCGTCGGCGTGCTGCTCGGCGTCGGCGGCACGGCGATGTCGCTGACCGGCAATAACGTCACGCTGACCAACAACGGCACGATCGACCCGTCGGCGCTCGGCTCGGGGCTCGGCGTGCTGTCGAGCGGCACGGTGGTCGGCAACGCGGCGGCGAGCACCACGACCGTGACCAACAACGGCACGATGATGGGCTCGACCGGCGTGGCGATCAGCGGCGTGACGGGCATGGCGCTGTCGGTTCAAAACGGCGCGGGCGGCACGTCGACGATTACGAACACGGGTACGATCGGCTCCTCCCCGCTGGTCGGCGCGACGCTGACCGGCGCCGATGCGCCGGTGGTCGCCGCGTACGGCGGCGGCACGGTCAACATGTCGAACAGCGGAACGATCACCGGTCGCGTGTCGTTGGGGTCGAGCGGCACACCGGGGCAGGGCAATACGTTCACCAACTCGGGCACGATCAACGGCGGCGTGTCGATGGGGGCGAACAGCACGAATACGTTCAATGCCGTGACGGGCTCGTCGGTCAACACGGCCGGCGGCACCGGCGGCGCATTCAACATCACGGTCGGGCCGATCACGCTCGGCGTGGCGGCAACCGGCGTGGTCGACGGCGGCGCGGGCGGCAACAACACGCTCAACCTGCAGCAGGGAACTGCGGCGAACGGCACGATCGCGGCCAACAACTACATCAACTTCAATCACCTCGACGTCACGAGCGGCAACTGGACGATCAACGGCGCGTCCACCGCGCAGGACGCGACGCTGTCGGGCGGCGTGGCGATCATCAACAACAACGCGTCGCTCGGCACCGGTACCGTCACGGGCAACGGCGGCGCGTTGCAGGCCGGCACGACGGGGCTCAACGTCTCCAACAACGTGTCGCTTGGCGCGGGCGGCCTGACGGTGCAGGGTGCGACCGGGCTGACGCTGTCCGGCACAGTGTCGGGGGGCGGCGCGTTGACAAAGAACGATGGCGGCACGCTGACGCTGTCCGGCGCGAACAGCTACACAGGCGCCACGAACCTGAATGCCGGCGGCCTGGTGGTCGGCAACAATTCGGCGCTCGGCATCGGCGCGCTGAACGTCAACGCGTCGGCGTCGCTCGACGCGAGCACGAACGTGACGCTCGGCAACACGGTCAATCTTGCCACCGGCTCGACGCTGACGCTCGGCGGCAGCAACGCTCTCGGGCTGACCGGCACGATCAGCGGCAGCGGCGGCCTCACGAAGAACGGCGCGGCGACCACGACGCTGAGCGGCGTGAATACGTATACGGGCGATACGACCATCAACAGCGGCACGCTCGCGCTGAACGGAGCCGGCAGCCTGTCGGCGACCGGCACGGTCAACCTGACCGGTGCGGGCGCAACGTTCGACGTGACCGGTGCGTCGGGCGCGCGGACCATCGGCTCGCTGGCCGGCGCGGCCGGCACGAACGTGACCCTTGGCGCCAATTCGCTGACGCTCAACGGCAGTGGCAATGCGACCTATGCCGGCACGATCGGCGGGTCCGGCAGCGTGACGCTGTCGGGTACCGGCACGCAATCGCTGACGGGCACGAACGTGTACACCGGCGGCACCAACCTGAACGGCGGCAACCTCGTCGTCGGCAGCAATACGTCGCTCGGCATCGGCGCGGTGAACGTGAACGGCTCGTCGACGCTCGATGCGACCACCAACGTGACGCTCGCGAACGGCGTCAACCTCGCGACGGGCACGACGCTGACCCTTGGCGGTAGCACCGACCTCGGCCTCGGCGGCGTGGTTTCCGGCGGTGGCGGTCTCGTGAAGAACGGTGCGGCGACGCTCACGCTGTCGGGCGCGAACAACTATGCAGGCGGCACGACGCTGAATGCTGGCGGACTGGTGCTCGGCAACGGCTCGGCGCTCGGCACCGGCGCGCTGACCGTCGGCGGCTCGGCGACGCTCGATACGAACACGAACCTC
>NZ_BCPP01000679.1:0-4020 GCF_016586125.1 Burkholderia sp. E168m23 | reverse complement strand
CCCGCGCGCGATGCGCGGGCGTCGAATGACCCGCACGACGCGTGCCCCGATGCAAGGCGGCACGCGGCTCTCCGGAACCCGCGACCGATGACCCTGTTTCGTATTGGCGCCTGCTGCGCCGTGTTCGGCCTGCTGGCGGCCTGCACGTCGCCGTCGCTCGTCGAACGCGGCACCTACTACGCCGACACGAGCCTGCACGCGCGCGGCGCCGATTCGCGGATCCGCTTTCTCGTCATGCATTACACGGAAAGCGACGAGACGAAATCGCTGCGCACGTTGACGGGCGACTCGGTCAGCGTGCATTACGTCATCCCGCCGCAGCCGCGCGCCGAACGCGGGATGCCCGTCGTCTACCAGCTCGTTCCGGAAGCGCGGCGCGCGTGGCACGCGGGCGTCAGCGAGTGGCAGGGCACGACCGAGCTGAACGCGGTATCGATCGGCATCGAGAACGTGAACCGCGGCCCGCTCGATCCGCAGCATCGCACCTGGCAGCCATATCCGCCCGAACAGGTCGACGCACTGACCCGCCTGTCGAAGGACATCGTCGCGCGCTACGGCATTCCGCCGACGCGCGTGGTCGGGCACAGCGATATCGCGCCTCAACGCAAGATCGATCCCGGCCCGCTGTTCCCGTGGCATGCGCTCGCGCAAGCCGGCGTCGGCGCGTGGCCGGACGACGCGACCGTCGCCGCGCGGCTCGCGGGCCGCGACCCGCACGCGCCGGTCGACGTGCGCGAATTGCAGCTCAAGCTCGCGCGCTACGGCTACGACGTGCCGACCGACGGCGTGCTCGACACGCGTACGCGACGCGTGTTCGCAGCGTTTCAGATGCATTTCCGACCGTCCGATTACGCGGGCAATCCGGACGCGGAAAGCGACGCGATCGCGCAGGCGCTGCTCGACAAGTACTTCCCCGGCACGCAAGCGGCCGATCCCGCGCCGGCGGCCGACACACCCTGAATACGCGGCGCGGCGCACGCCGAAAAACGCGGGGACGTCCGCCGACTCCGGTAAACTGGCGGTTTTCCGCAATCCCGCAGCATTACCACGCCATGACTCAAGACGAACTCAAACGCCTCGTCGGCCAGGCCGCCGCCGATTACGTGATCCAGAACGTGCCGGAAGGCGCCGTGATCGGTGTCGGCACCGGCTCGACCGCCAACTGCTTCATCGACGCGCTCGCCGCCGTCAAATCGCGCTATCGCGGCGCCGTGTCGAGCTCGATTGCCACGACCGAACGCCTGAAATCGCACGGCATCAAGGTGTTCGACCTGAACGAGATCGAGTCGCTGCAGGTGTACGTCGACGGCGCCGACGAGATCGACGCCGGCGGCGCGATGATCAAGGGCGGCGGCGGCGCGCTGACGCGTGAGAAGATCGTCGCGTCGGTGGCCGACACGTTCGTCTGCATCGCGGACGCCAGCAAGCGCGTGCCGGTGCTCGGCGCGTTCCCGCTGCCGATCGAGGTCGTGCCGATGGCGCGCACGGCGATCGGCCGGCGCGTGACCGCGCTCGGCGGCGTGCCCGTGCTGCGCGTGACGAAGGACGGCGCGCCCTACATCACCGACAACGGCAACGAGATCATCGACGTGAAGGGCCTGCAGATCGCCGATCCGCGCGGTTTCGAAGCGCAGGTGAATGCATGGCCGGGCGTCGTGACGGTCGGTCTGTTCGCCGAACGCGGCGCGAATCTGTGCTTGCTTGGCACGGAAAACGGCGTTGAAACGATCGTTTATCCGGCTGGCTAAAACTGAATGAGAAGCAGTCCGTAACGGCGCGGTATCGGCCGTCATGGATTGGATGGTTAAATCTTGTGGAAACCGGGGTCCGGCAGGCGCGGCGCGCTTCCCGGGCCTTTTTTTTAGCCGTATAAATCACCTCGTTCAAAAGAGGGATAACCCTGTCAGGTGTTTACCAGATAGCGAAATATCGTCGAACTCATCAACTTATAGATCATAAGAACAGAGTAGTAACCAGGGCCGGCGGAACTGCGGAGCAGGTGTTCGCAAATCGACGCACGGGGAGGTGTCATGGAGCAGGGCAAAGACCGGTCACTGGTCGCCAAAGTGATGGATGGGCTTGTCGCGGGTATCGTCGAAGACAAGTACGGCGGCATCTTGCCGCCGCAGGACGTGCTGTCGAAAGAGTTCGATGTGAGCCGCACGGTGATGCGGGAAGCGTTATCGATGTTGCTTGCGCGCGACATGCTCGACGTGCGTCCGAAAGTCGGGACGCGCGTGCGGCCGATGCGCGACTGGCGGATGATCGACGAAGACGTCGTGAGCTGGCGATTTCGGGCAAAGCCCGATCCGCAGTTCATGCGCGACGTCATCGAATTCCGGATGCTGATCGAACCACGCGCGACCGCGCAGGCGGCGGTGCGTGCGACGGCGGCCGACATTGCGGGCATTCGCGAAGCGTTCGACGCGTTCAAGGTGCTGCAGCCGGGCGACCCCGGCTACGACACGGCGGACGAGCTGCTGCATACGCGGATCGTCCAGGCGAGCGGCAACCAGTTCTTCCAGCAGATGGCGGCGATCGTGCGCGGAGCAGTGCGTCTCGTGAATCCGCGCGTCGTGCAGAAGGAAGGCGCGCACGACATCGCGGTGAAGGCGCATGCGCGGGTCGTCGATGCGATCGAGCGGCGCGACCCGCGCGAAGCCGAAGCGGCGTCGCTGGCGCTGATCGATTTCAGCGCGGACGAGATTTCGCGCGATTTCTCGGTCGACGTGCCGGTGCGTGCCTGACGCGGCACGTGTCGCTCATCCGTGTGCCGCCGGGCCGTTTATCATGACGGCCGGCCGGCAGCGTGCCGGCTACCGTCATACGACCGACACGGAAGATCAGGATGAACGACAACGACCATCGCCCTGTGCGCTTCGGCATCGTCGGTGCAGGCAGCATTGCGCGCCGCTTCGCGCAAAGCCTCGCCCACGTGCCGGGCGCCACGCTCGCCGGCGCCTGGGCCCGCCGCGCCGACGCAGCGGCCGCCTTCTGCGAGACATACGGCGGCACGCCTGCCGCGAGCCTCGACGCGCTCCTCGCGAGCGACGAGATCGACGCGGTCTACATCGCGACGCTCCATGACAGTCACGCGCAGTACACGCTGGCCGCACTGGCTGCTGGCAAGGCCGTGCTGTGCGAGAAACCCGCGGCGCTGAACGCCGCGCAACTCGACACGGTGCTGCACGCGGCGCGCGATGCCGGGCTGCTCTTCATGGAGGCGATGAAGCCGCCATTCTTCCCGCTGTACCGTCGGTTGCGTGTGCACCTGCGTGACGATCCGATCGGCGAGATCCGGCTCGTGCGGGCGGGCTGCGCATCGTCGTCGGTGCCGGAGGACCATTCCGTCTATCGGCTCGATCGTGCGGGCGGCGCGTTGCTCGACATCGGCATCTACGAGGCGTTTCTTGCCGTCGACTGGCTCGGCGCCGCGCGCGACGTGCAGACGCTCGGCCGCGTCGGTGCGACAGGTGTCGACCTGTTCGCGAGCCTGAACAGCGTGCATGCGAACGGCGGGATCGCGCAGCTCTTTTGCGGCCTGGACGTGATGGGGCGCGGCGATGCACTGATCGCCGCGGCGGGCGGCCACGTGACGATTCACGAGAAGTGGTGGAACCCCGAGCGCGCGACGATCCGCTATGCGGACGGGCGTACCGTCGAACTCGATGCGCGGGCCGAAGGCGGCGGGCTGAACTACGAAACCGCGCATTTCTGCGACCTGCTGCGCGCGGGCGAAACCGAAAGCCCGATCGTGACGCACGACCATTCGCGGCAGATGATCGCGATGACCGATGCGGCGCGCGCGGTGCTCGGCGTGCGTTATTCGGGCGAATAGACGGAACAGGCGGGAAGGCGGGCGCCGGCGCCGCGAGCGCGGCCCGGCGCAACGGCGCGGCTCAATGCCGCGACGGCAGCGACAGGCGCTTTTCGTACCAGCGCTGCACCCATTCGAGGATCTGGCACAGGACCCAGTACACGGCCGCGGCGGCGAGATAGAGCGGCAGCGGCTGATAGGTC
>NZ_BCPP01000678.1:0-4025 GCF_016586125.1 Burkholderia sp. E168m23 | reverse complement strand
AGTCCGGGCTTCGTATTCGGCCAGATCGTGCGGCGGGTAGTCGATGCCGAATCCGTCCTGCAGAAAGGTTTCGCGAAACGTATCGCGCTTCAATTTGGCAAGCGGGACGGCATCGGCCAGGGTCGCAACGCGGATCAACATGACGCTTCTCTCGGTTCGGTATCGGCCTGACAGTTTATCCCGGGTGATGTCGAGCAGTCGCTTCGTCGCCGGCCTACCGGCGACCGTCGCGGTCGTGCAGGCGGCTTCCCGATGCGGGAAAAAGCGCCGATTTTGCAGTGCAGCGAAAGGCGCCGACGCTTGCCTGACCGGGCCTCCGTAACCAGCCGAAACTGCCAGTACGGCAATCATGCGGATGCCGATGGTTGACCGCCGTCGGACATGCTAGGATTTCCGTCAAACAACTCCGGAGACTGCGATGCCGTTCATCTGCGAAAACGTCGAATGTCGTGCCGTGCTGGCTCGCGGGCAGGTCAGGCACCATCAGGAGGGCGCCGGCTGGTGCTTCTACTGTCCGGACTGCAACACCAGAAACGAGTTGATGAACATCGGCACGCTCAGCGGCCCTGTCGAGCTGGTTCAGCCCGAGCGGGCGAGTCCACCGCACAAGGTGGTCGCGACGGCCAGGCCGCTGGACGACGGCCGATACGCGGCGCAGTTGAGCGTCCAGCGGGCGCTCGCCGTGAAAGGCACCTACGCGGCCGAGGAGCACTGGGATCAGCTCGGCGTATTCGGCGACGCGCAGGAAGCCGTCGCGCATGCGAAGTCGTTCGCCACGGACCTGCTGCAGCGCGCCGCGTAGCCGGCGCTTTTCCGTGAACGAACAAAGGGGCGTTGCGCATTCGTGCGCGACGCCCCTTTGCGTTTTTCGCCCGCGTTCGTCAGTGGTGGATATCGAACGACGAGGTCTGCCTCGTGATCCGCTGATACGTGTCGTCCTGAATCAGGTTCCCGGGAAAGCCGCGTGAGGTCACGCAGCCGGCGCCTGTGTTGCGCGCGCCTGTTCGCGGGCCGCGACGAGTTCCCGGATCCGCGCGCGATCGGCCGGCGTCACCGGCGTGAAGATCACGAGGCTCAGGTCCGGGCTGCCGGTGACCGAGAACGCCGAATATTCGAGTGCGATCCGGCCGGCTTGCGGATGGCGGATCTCCTTCGTACCTTCGTCGTGCGTACGGATATCGTGGTCGCGCCACATCGCGTCGAATTCGGCGCTCGTCGCGCGCATCTCGTCGACGAACGCCTGCACCGCCTGCGTCGCGCCGCTGCGCGCGACGTCCGCACGAAACGCGCCGACCGCGAATCGCGCGACACGCTCCCAGTTCGGCTGCGCGTAACGCACGCCCGCGTCGACGAAGATCAGCCGCAGGATGTTGCGCGCGGCCGGTGGCAGCGTCGCATAGTCGGTCAGCGTCGCGGCCGCCGCGTCGTTCCACGCGGCGACGTCCCACGTCGCGGTGCGGATGATCGCGGGGCTCGCGTCGAGCGAATCGAGTACGTGCTGCAGGCGCGGCGTCACGCCGGCCGGCGCGTGATAGCGCACCTCGGGCGGATGGCCGACGCCGATCAGGAACAGGTGCTCGCGTTCGGCCTCGTTGAGCATCAGCGCGCGGGCGAGCCGGTCGAGCACGTCGGCCGACGGCGCGCCGCCGCGCCCCTGTTCGAGCCACGTGTACCACGCGACGCTCACGTGCGCGCGCTGCGCGACTTCCTCGCGCCGCAAGCCCGGCGTGCGGCGGCGCGTCGCCGGCAGACCGAGCGCGGCCGGGTCGAGTTTTTCGCGGCGGTCCCGCAGGTACGCGCCGAGCAGGTTGTCGGGGGCGTCAGCCATATCCTGTTAGTTCGTTTACCAGTAAACCGTCACGACTTCACCGCGAGCGGCGCTCGACAGATAGTAAGCCTCCATTTCATCCGGAGGTGCTGAACATGCGTGTCTTTGTTACGGGAGCATCGGGATTCGTCGGCTCGGCCGTCGTGGCCGAGCTCGTGGCCGCCGGGCACTCGGTGCTCGGGCTGGCGCGGTCCGACGCGGCCGCGGCGTCGGTTGCCGCGGCGGGCGCCGACGTTCATCGCGGGTCGCTCGAGGATCTCGACAGCCTCACGCGCGGCGCCGAAGCCGCCGATGCGGTGATCCACACGGGATTCAATCACGACTTCTCGCGCTTCGCGCAGAACTGCGAACTCGACCGCCGCGCGATCGAGACGATCGGCGCGGCGCTCGTGGGCTCGGCGCGGCCGCTGATCGTCACGTCGGGCCTGGCGCTCGTCGCGCCCGGCCGCGCGGCGACGGAGGACGATCCGCACGTGCCGGTGTCGGAAAATTATCCGCGTGCGTCCGAAGCGACGGCGGTCGCGCTCGAAGCGCGCGGCGTGCACGCGTCGGTCGTCCGGCTGCCGCCGTCCGTGCACGGCGACGGCGATCACGCGTTCGTGCCGCGCCTGATTGCGTTCGCGAGGGAGAAGGGCGTGTCGGCGTACATCGGCGACGGTGCGAACCGCTGGCCGGCCGTGCACCGGCTCGACGCGGCGCGCGTGTATCGGCTAGCGATCGAGCGCGGCGCGGCCGGCGCGCGCTATCACGCGGTCGACGATACGGGCGTGCCGTTTCGCGAGATCGCCGAGGTGATCGGGCGGCGGCTGAACGTGCCGGTCGTCGCGAAGTCGGCGTCGGAAGCCGGCGAGCACTTCGGCTGGTTCGCGAGATTTGCGGGGATGGATGCGCCCGCAACCAGCGAGCGCACGCGGGCATCGCTCGGCTGGGCGCCGACGCAGCCGGGGTTGCTGGCTGACATCGACCGGCCGCAGTATTTCGAAAGCTGACGAGCGGCGCGCGCCGCTCGCCATGGGTGCGGCTCGGACAACCGCTCACACCGTGACGACGATCTTCCCGACCTGCGCACCGGCTTCCATGTAGCGGTGCGCATCCGCGATGTCGTCGAACGCGAACGTACGATCGATCCGCGGCTTCAGCGCGCCGGCCGCGAGGCCGTCGACGATGAAGCGCTTCGCGCGTTCGAGCCGTTGCGCGTCGCCGGTGATCTCGAACAGCTCGTAGCCGCGCAGCGTCAGGTGGCGCGCGAGCAGGTCCATCAGCGGCACAGGGATGTCGCGCGTATCGAGCGCGCCGTACTGGAAGAACGTGCCGTTGATGGCCAGCGCGCGCAGCAGGTTCGCCGCCTCGGGGCCGCCCACCGGATCGAACACGAGGCGCGCGCCGATGCCGCCCGTGAGTTCCGCCACCTGCCGCGGCAGGTCGGCGGGGCTGCCGACGATCACGTGCTTCGCGCCCGCGTCAAGCAGCGCCTGGCGCTTCGCTTCGCCGCGCGTCAGCGCGATCGGCACCGCGCCGACCCGATTCGCCACCTGGATCGCGGCCTGCCCGACGCTGCTCGACGCGGCGCCGATCAGCACCGCCTCGCCGCGCTGGAGGCCGCCAAGTTCGATCAGCGCGCCGTAGGCCGTCACGAACATCATCCACGTCGCGGCCGCCTCCTCGAACGACAGGCTGTCCGGATGCTTGACCACCGCACGCGCCGGTACGTTCACCACTTCGCCGTACATCCCGTAGTCGGCGAACGAGAAGGCCGGCACGACGTTCACCGCGTCGCCTTCCGCGAACGTCGTCACGTTGCGGCCGACCGCCGCGACCACGCCCGACGCCTCGTAGCCGAGCGATGCCGGAAAGCGTGGCATGAACGTGTATTCGCCGCTGCGGAACATGACTTCCGCGCGATTGACGCCGATCGCCTTCACGCGCAGCTGGATGTCGTCGGGGCCCGGCGCGGGCACGTCGACGGTGTCGATCTGCAGGACTTCGGGGCCGCCGATGCGGTGGAAACGAACGATGCGGGTCATGGAGCGCTCCTTCGATGAACGGGTGTCGATGAAGCAGCATCGTAGGCGGGCATCCGCACCGGATAAACGCGCGGCAGGATCATTGATTGTTATTTGACGAATAACAATCAATGCGAACCTGTTTTATGCCGGATAACGCCGTGCGAACAGCTCGGTCAGCCAGTCGATGAACG
>NZ_BCPP01000677.1:0-4044 GCF_016586125.1 Burkholderia sp. E168m23 | reverse complement strand
GGATCTCGCGGGCGGCGGCACGCAGCCCGAGAAGGAAGCACCACGTGCGAAGGCGGCGAAGCCGGCGAGAAAGACGACGCGTACCAAGGCGCGATAACGCAACGGCGCACGCGTTCAGCGTGTGGATCGCCTATCGGTCGGCAGCCGGGGCGTGGATTACCGCGCGCAGCGCGTGCAATGCGTCAACGAGCGCCGACGCGAAAGGCGGATGCGCGGCGATGCCCGCCGCATCGAGCCGGCTTCCGAGGATCGGCAACGCGATCGAGGCGGGCTCGACGATGCGCGCCGACATCACCGACAGCGTTTCCCGCAGCGCCGCGTCCGCATGCGTCGCGCGCGGCGACGCGTTCAATACCGCGACCGGTTTGTACACGACGGCCTCGCATCCCACGACCCAGTCCAGCGCGTTCTTCATCACGCCCGTTACGCCGTGCGCGTATTCCGGGCTGGCGATCAGCACGCCGTCGGCCGCGTTCAGGCGGTCGATCAGGTCGCGCACCGCGGCGGGCGTCGGGTATTCGGCATCGGGATTGAACAACGGGAATTCGCCGAGACGATCGAAGCGGGCGATGCGCATGCCGCGTGGGGCAACGCGTGCGGCTGCATCGAGCAGCGCCGCGTTGTACGACTGCGCGCGCAAGCTGCCGCATAGCGCGACGATGTCGAGGGAGCGCTCGGAATCGGTTCGGGTTTCGTTGGCCATCGCGGAACGGGTGGGTAGGTGGCTCGCGCGGCGGCGGCGCGCGGCTCCGGCGAATTATCGCATCGGTGCGTGAGCCCCATGAGTCACGTGAGCCGTATGAGCGACGGGCCGCGCGTGGCCGACGCTCCGCACGGAATGTCGTTCGTGTTCGCCGCGCCGCACGTTCACGTTCGCATATTCGGCGGCATCGACGCCGGTCATCCCGGTAGCTTGCGCCAGTTCACCGAGGGTCCATCCGTTGCCGAGCAACAACCGCCGCGTATGCAGCGCGCCGTGCACGTCGTCGGCCACGGCTTCGCCGAGATAGCGCAGCGCGCGGCCCTCGACATCGACGAAGCCATGCCGGTAATCGTGCGCGAGCGCGGTCCACAGCCGCGCGGCGCCGACTGACTGGCGTGCGCCGCTGATCAGGCACAGGCCCGCGTCGAGCCCCCATCGATACAGCGTCGTCGCGAGCCCCTTGCGTTGCGCCGAGCCGCGCAGCCGCGTGTGCGGCGCGCGCAGGTAGCGGTCGGCGCGGCGCGGCAGTTCGGGCAGGCGGTTGAACACCGTGTAGCCGGCGAGCTGGCGCGCGGCTGGATCTTCGACGTACAGGAAGTATTCGCCGTCCGCCTCGCGGTGGCGGACGATCAGGCCCGAGCGGCCGAGCGCGATGGCTGGCAGGCCGTGCAGGCGATGGCCCGGCTGGTGGAGACGTTCATACAGGGTGTCGAGTTCGTCGTCGATGTCGTGCTGGGAATGCTGTACGTCGATACGCATGGCAAAAGGCGCCCGTCTCGGGCGCATCGAGAAAGGGATTCATGGCAACGGGGAAACGGAAATGGAAGCGGCCCCCGGGCTCGGCGAAGCGAGCCGGGGCCGCGAATCAGCTGGGGATGTGCTGGAAACCGGCGGCGATCGCGGCGAGGCCCGCGATGCAGAGTGCGAACAGGATCAGGACTTTGTGGATCACGCCTCTTTCCTCATGAATGCGCGGCGCCGGCGGGCGGCATCGCGGAGACGGTGAGCGGCGGGCACGGCCCGCACGGCCGTCGTGCGGGACGACGGTCGGGTGTCCGGCGACGGATCGTACGCGGACGGCCAGCACCATACGCGACGCACTGGGGGCGGGCAATCGGACTGGCGGAGAAAAGCGACGAAAAGCAGAGAATCGCGGTGTTTCGCGACAATTGGCCGCATGAGGGGGCTGTGGACACGCCATGATTCGCCACGAAGTCCGCGGTTGATCGCGTAGCGGTTTCCGGCAGCACCCCCCATTCATGCCGCGAGATCGCATACACTTCACCGCGAACGAACCCCACAAGGATCTGACCATGGGAGCGGGCCCGTCCACGGATCGCTGAGCCGCAACAACGTGCTTCACCCGGTTGTTGCGGCGATCTCCTCTCGTCGATGACTCAGCAGGCAGATTGCCGCCGGATTTCCCTTTTCCGAGCGGATGCTTCGTCATGCCTGATCAAACCCGAACCACGCCCGCATGGGCTTACTCGCTGCCGTCGGCCTTGCTGCTGATGGCCCCTTTCGATCTCCTCGCGTCGCTGGCGATGGACGTGTATCTGCCGGTGGTTCCGGAGATGCCGTCGGCGCTGCACACGTCGCCCGCCATGGTGCAACTGACGCTGAGCGTCTACATGGTCGTCCTCGGCCTGGGCCAGTTGATGTTCGGCCCGCTGTCGGACCGGCTCGGACGTCGACCCGTGCTCCTGGGCGGTGCGCTACTGTTCTCGGTGGCTTCGCTGGCGCTTGCAATGGCGGGCAGCGGCGGCGTGTTCGTCGCATTGCGCCTGCTGCAGGCGCTGGGCGCGTCGGCAGCGCTCGTGGCGACCTTTGCAACGGTGCGCGACGTGTATGCCGACCGTCCGGAAGGCAGCACCCTCTACAGCCAGTTCGGGGCGATCCTCGCGTTCGTCCCGGCGCTCGGGCCGATGCTTGGCGCAGGCATTGCGCACGGTTTCGGATGGCGCGCGATCTTCATGACCCTCGGCGGCGCCGGATGTCTGGCGTTCTACCGCGCGTTGTCGCGTTGGCACGAAACCCGGCAGCAGGCCGGCGGCAAGCCGCGGCAATCCGCCGTATCGATCCTGCGCAGTCCTTCTTTCCTCGTCTATTCGCTCGGTTTCGGCACGTCCATGGGCGCTTTTTTCGTGTTCTTTTCGATTGCGCCGCGTGTGCTGGTCGGACAGGCCGGCTATTCCCGCACCGAATTCAGCGTGGCGTTTGCCACCGTCGCGATCGTGATGATCGGTGCCGCGCGCTTTGCGCGATGGTTCGTGTCGAACTGGGGGGGGCCGGGCTGTTTCGTGCGCGGCGCCGGTGTCATGATGGCCGGCGCAACCGCGCTGGCGGCGTGCACGGCCCTGATGGCGCCGTCATTCGTCTCGTTCGTGATGCCGATGTGGATCGTCGCGATCGGCATCGTGCTGATGTCGTCGGTGACGGCGAACGGCGCGCTTCGGGATTTCGACGACGCGGCGGGGACGGCGGTCGCGTTGTATTACTGCGTGCAGAGCCTGATCGTCGGCGGGGCCGGCACGTTCGTGACGCTGGTGCTGCCCGGCGATACGCCGTGGCCGCTGGCGGCGTTTTGTTTCGTCGCGCCGACGGCATGCGTCCTCGCGCTCGCCGCATTGAAGCGTACGCGCGGATGAACGCGAATGTGCGCGTTCCCGGCCGGGTCGATGCATCGGCAGCCCGGCCGGGAAGCGGCGCGTCACACCGGCTGCCGCCCACCAAACGCCTGCCTGATCCGCGCGAACAACCCGTGCTGCGCGATCCATTCGGCATACGCGCGATAGTCGGGATCGCGCATCAGGTGACGCTCTTCCGTCTTCGCGCGCGTGTAGTAGATCAGGTTGACGGTGACGAGCCCCGCGCAGTGCATCAGCCCGAGTTGCCAGCCGAGCGGCTCGACGAACGGCACCGACACCATCCAGTACGACAGGTTCTTCGTGATGTAGGCCGGATGCTTCGTGAAGCGGTACGGGCCGGACGTGATGATCCCGCGGTTGGTGAGGTTGGAGAACCGCAGCCCGAACGAGATCGTGCACAGCGCGTAGGTCAACAGCAGCAGGATGATCACCGTGCCCCAGATCACGCGCAGCGTCGGCGCCGACAGCAGCCAGTTGTCCCAGAACATCGAGCCTTCGTAGCGGATGTAGTTGTTCGAGATCAGCGACCAGAACGGCTGGTAGCAGATCAGCGCGGCGACCCAGCCGAGCGTCGTCGGCTCGACGGTGCGCACGTGGCTGTCGAGGATGCGGAACGTGCACAGGTAGCCGACGGTGCCGAACATCAGGTCCATCGTGAACGACAGGTCGTACATGAACACGAAGGTCGCGATC
>NZ_BCPP01000676.1:0-4056 GCF_016586125.1 Burkholderia sp. E168m23 | reverse complement strand
TCTTCTGCGCGACGCTCTCGGCGGTCGTGTTGCGGCGGGCGACCTCGATCAGCGCGGGCGAGTCGAGCAGGCTGTCGGCGAGCGCCTTGATTTCATCCGAGAAGGTCGCCGAGAACAGCAGGTTCTGACGCTGCGGCGGCAGCTTCGCGAGCACCCGCTTGATGTCGTGGATGAAGCCCATGTCGAGCATCCGGTCGGCTTCGTCGAGCACGAGGATGTCGAGATCCGACAGGTCGATGGTCTTCTGCTGCATGTGGTCGAGCAGGCGGCCCGGCGTCGCGACGACGATGTCGACGCCGCGCTTGAGCGCATCGATCTGCGGATTGATGCTGACGCCGCCGAACATCACGGTCGAGCGCAGCTTCAGGTACTTGCTGTACGCACGGACGCTTTCCTCGACCTGGGCGGCGAGTTCGCGCGTCGGCGTGAGGATCAGCGCGCGCACCGCGCGCTTCGCGCCACGGTGCTCGGCGTAGAACGTGTGCAGGCGTTGCAGGATCGGCAGCGTGAAGCCGGCGGTCTTGCCGGTGCCGGTTTGTGCGCCGGCGAGCAGGTCGCCGCCGCCGAGGACGGCCGGGATCGCCTGCTGCTGGATCGGAGTCGGCGACGTATAGCCGAGCTCGTTGACCGCCTTGACCAGCGGTTCGGCCAGGCCGAGAGATTCGAAAGACATAGATACCACTCTTGAGTTTTATGATCGGCGATGCAGCGCGCGGCCCGCGCGGCAAACCTGCATCGCTAAACAGCCAAAAAGCAAAAGGGCGCGGCCGCGGTTTCCCGCAGCCGCGCCCCGTTTGTGTGAGCCGCTTCTTAGTCGAGCGGCGCGGAACGCAGGTCGCTCACCTGTTGCGGCGAGATCGGCGTACCGTTGTTACCCCAAGACATCCGGATATACGTGACGACCGCCGCGACTTCCTGGTTCGACAGCGACTGCGCGAACGGCGGCATCCCATACGGACGCGGATTCTTGAACGTGCTCGGCGGGTAGCCGCCATTCAGCACCATGCGGATCGGGTTGACTGCCGATTCCATCATGATCGAGTGGTTGCCCGCGAGCGGCGGATAGGCCGGCGGCTTGCCGGCGCCGGTTTCGGCGTGACAGGTCGCGCAGTTGTCCGCGTAGATCTTCTTGCCCTGGTCGAACAGCGCGTTGCCGAACTGCTTCGACGGCTCGTACTGCATGTTCTTCGGCGCTTCAGCCTTCTGCGGGATCGACTTCAGGTACGTCGACATTGCGCGCGTATCTTCGTCGGTCATGTACTGCAGGCTGTTGTGGACCACGTCCGCCATCGGGCCGAATACCGCACCCTTCTGCGACACGCCGGCCTGCAGCAGGTCGGACAGCTCCTGCACGTGCCAGTCGCCGAGGCCGAGTTCCTTGTCGTTCGTCAGCGACGGCGCATACCAGTTCTGCAGCGGGATCAGGCCGCCGGCGAACGCCGACGAGCTTACCGGGCCGCCCATCATGTTGATCGACGTGTGGCACATCGAGCAGTGGCCGAGGCCTTCGACCAGATACGCGCCGCGGTTCCATTCGACCGACTTCGTCGGGTCCGGCTTGTATTCGCCTTCCTTGAAGAACAGCGTGCGCCAGCCGATCAGCAGGTTGCGGTTGTTGAACGGGAACTTCAGTTCGTGCGGACGGCTCGGCACCGACACCGGCGCGACCGAACGCAGGTACGCGTAGATCGCGTCCGAATCGGCGCGCGTGACCTTCGTGTAGCTCGCGAACGGGAAGCCGGGGTACAGCAGGCTGCCGTCCTTCGAGCGACCCGTGTGCATCGCGCGGTAGAAGTCGTCCGACGTCCACTTGCCGATACCGTTCTGGTCGTCCGGCGTGATGTTCGGCGTGTACATCGTGCCGAACGGCGTCGCCATCGGCAGGCCGCCCGCGAACGACTTGCCGCCGCGCACGGTGTGGCACGCGATACAGTCGCCGACGCGCGCGAGGTACTCGCCCTTCTTGATCAGCGCGGCCTGGTCGGCCGGCGTGGCCGCGACGGCAGCAGCGCCGTGCAGCGTGTCGTTGCCCGGCCACAGGACCGGCACGAGGGCGGCAGCCGCGACGATCGCGACGGCCGAGAGTGCAAACAGGGACTTGCGTTTCATTGTGTCTGTCTCCCTTGCCTTATTGCGGTTCGCTGCCGCAGGCGAGCGGAGTCTTCATCGAACGCGCCGGGGCCGGCACGGGGTTGGCGGGCGCCGGTTGCGCGGCGAGCCATGCGGTCACGGCCGTCACGTCTTCGTCGGAAAGCTTCGCGGCGATGTCGTGCATGCAGTCGGGCGCCTTCGCGTGGCGGTTGCCCGAGCGCCATGCGCCGAGCTGCGCGCTCAGGTAATCGGCGTGCAGGCCGACGAGGCCCGGGATCGCCGGCTGCATGCCGGTCAGGCCCGCGCCGTGGCAGGCCACGCAGGCGGGCAGCTTGCGGGCCGGGTCGCCCTGCGTGACGAGCTGCTTGCCGCGTGCGAGCGTCGCGGCCGGCAGCGTCGACTTCGCCGGCGTCGGGTACGGCGGACGTTCGGCCGAGAAGTGCTCGGCGATTTCGCGCAGGTAGTCGTCGTTCAGGTACGTCAGCAGATAGTTCATCGGCGGGTACTTGCGCCGGCCGTCACGGAAGTTGACGAGCTGGTTGTACAGGTACTCGGCCGGCTTGCCGGCAAGCCGCGGGAAATAGTCGTTGTCCGTGCCCTGGCCGTGGACGCCGTGACATGCGGTACAGCCGCGCACGCGCTCGGCCATGGTATCGGGTGCCTTGAGCGGCGCCTGCTGGGCGTGCGCTTGCTCCGTGGGCTTGGTCTGCGCTTGGGCAGCGCTCATAAGGCCCGCGCCGCCGATCATCAGAACGGCGAGCAGCGGACGGAAGAGGCGTCTTGAAGACACACGAGACTCCATGTTTATTCGTCGGGGACCTTGTCCGGGCTACGATCGGCTCGGCGCATGGACGGCAGGACAGCCGGGCTGCTGCGACGCGGCATTCTATCATCGATGGGTAATGACGGCTATTTGACGAAAGGACATCGGTTCCTGTCCGTTTGCGACTTGCGACAATTTGACGCGCATTGCGGTCGGGCCGTGTGAACCGGCGTGCGTTTTCACCATCGAAGACCGTACACTCGCGGGTCGCGCGGCGCCGCCTCCGCCGCAGGTCCAGTCATTTCTCCCGTTTCCGGATTCATCGATGACGTTTTCTACCGTGCCGTTGCCTTCCTCACGCTGTCCGTCCCGCTGTCCGTCCCCTCGCAGCCGCCCTGCCGGCCTGCCGCTTGCGGGAGGGTGTGCGCGATGAAGTTCGACAGCTTGTGGATCGGTCAGGTCGCACTCGCGGCGCTGATGGATGCGGCGTTCGCGATGGCGGTCGGCTCGGCGCTGCTCAAGGCGTGGCTCGGCAAGGACGGCGCGCGGCCGGTCGTCGCGCCGTCGCACCCCGCATGGCTGCGTGCGCAACATTCGCTGGTCGCGGCGGCGCTGGCGCTGGTGCTCGCCGATCTCGGCTGGCTCGTCTACGAGGCCGCGGCGATGAGCGGCGCGGGGCTTGGCGGCGCGTTCGCCGCGATTCCCGTGATGCTGATGCAGACGCACACGGGCTTCGCGTGGAGCGTCGCGTTCGCCGGCGCGGTGGTGCTCGCGTTCGTCGCGCTCGCGAAGCCGGACGGCCCGCTCGCGCATGCGGTGCTGTGGCTCGCGGTGATCGTGGTCGCGGCCGGCAAGGCCTCGCTCGGCCATGCGGCCGATAGCGGCGTGCTGTCCGCGGCGGTCGGCGTGCAGACGCTGCACCTGCTGGCCACCGCCGTATGGGGCGGCCTCGTGCTCGCGGGCGGGCTCGCGGTGCTGCCCGCGCTGGGGACGTCGGTCGCGCGCGGCGCGCTGATCCGTATCGGCCAGCACCTGTCGCGCACGTCGATCGTCGCGGTGGTGTTCGTGCTCGGCACGGGCGTGCTCAACGCGATCCGCGGGCTCGGCGGCTCGCTCGCGCCGCTCGACGGCAGCACGTGGGGGCGCGTGTTGCTGTTGAAGCTGCTGCTCGTCGCACTCGCGCTCGTGCTCGGCGGCCTCAA
>NZ_BCPP01000675.1:0-4057 GCF_016586125.1 Burkholderia sp. E168m23 | reverse complement strand
ACGGTCCCCGCATACGACATCGGCGAAAACGTCGACGTCCTGCTCGACCCCGAGCATCCCGAGCGCCCCGCGCTGATCGACGATTTCACGCAACGCTGGTTTCCGGTGGCCGTGCCGGCGCTGCTCGCCGTCGCGTCGTTCGCGATCGGCGGGCTGCTGATCGCCAGCGAGCGCCGCCGACGGCAATCGGACCCGGCACCACGCCGCGTCGCACGCAAGCCGGCACGGCGCCGCTGGGATGTCGCGATCGTGCTGATTCCGATCGCGATCGGCACGGGCTTCCTCGCCGGCGCCGGCGCGGCCGGCCTGCATCAGTGGCAAATCGTCCACCACTATGCGCGTTCGACCGGCCACGTCGTCGAGATCGCGAAAAACGGGCGGTCGTCGCGGTCGCGCACGGCGCTGTATTCGGCCGTCGTCGCATTCACGACCGACAGCGGGCGACTCATCACGTTCGCCCAGGGCTCGGCGTCGTCGCACCCGGGGCTGCACGAAGGCGACGCGGTCAACGTGCTGTACGACCCCGTCACGCCCGAGCGCGCGCTCGTCGACCGCTTCTGGGATCGCTGGGGCCTCACGGCCATCCTGTTCGCGATCGGTGCGCCGTTCCTGGCAGCGGGGCTGTTCGTCGCCGCGACGTTATGGCCCGATCACCGTCCGCACGAGGCCGCTCAATGACGCGCGCGCGGCACGGCAATCGTCGCGACGCGCGCATCACCGCTCCCTGAACGCCTCCACCTTCGCGCGATTCCCGCACGTGCGCATGTCGCACCACCGCCGCCCCACGCCGCGGCCGCGATCGACGAAGAACCACGTACACCGACCACATTGCCGCACGCGCGCGAAATCGTCGCTGCGCATCAGATGTTCGAAACCGAGCGCGACCGCATCGACCCAGCGCGACGCGGCCCGTGCATCGGGCCGCCACGCGAAGCGGCCGCCGACCGCGTCGAATGCGCTGCGCCCGATCGCGTCGCGGATCGCCACCGCGAGCCGCTCCGCCGCGCGCGCGCCCGCGCTGCCGCCGCCTTCGGCCGTCAGATGCGCGATCGCGACGTACGCGTCGTCGCGAAAGCGGCGCAGCGCCGCCAGTTCATCCGGGCCGTCCTGGCGCGGATGACGCAGCAGCCGCGCCAGATCGTCGGGCGCCAGCAATCCCGCTTTCCCGGCCCACGCCCGCACGGCCGGCCAGTCGACGAGTTTGTCCTCGTCGCGCGTCTTGCCCGTGTCGGCCACCGTATTGAGAAAGTCGAGCGCCGGATGGCCGCCGATGAAATCGGTCTCACGCCATTCGTACCCGGGTCGCGCCGGGTCGGATCGAGTAACCATTTATTTTCGCCTATCGGTTTCACATCCGGAGAATCCGGCGTAACCTGTTAACAACCGAAACAGGTTATCACGGAGAAGCCGATGCTCGAACTCCCGAACCGCTTCAATTTCGAAGGCCACCGGATTGCATGGGGCACGCTCGGCGAAGGCCCGCCGCTCGTCCTCGTGCACGGCACGCCGTTTTCGTCGCAGGTCTGGCGCCGGATCGCGCCGTGGCTCGCGCGACGCCATCGCGTGTACTTCTACGACCTGCTCGGCTACGGCCAGTCCGACATGCCGGATGCGGACGTGTCGCTGGGTTGCCAGAACGTGCTGTTCGGCGCGCTGCTGAATGAATGGAAACTGGCGCGGCCGCGCGTGCTCGCGCACGACTACGGCGGCGCAACCGTGCTGCGCGCGCATTTTCTCGACGGCATCGCGTATGCGGATCTGACGCTCGTGAACCCGGTCGCGATCGCGCCGCAAGGCTCGCCGTTCGTGCGCCACGTCGCGCAGCACGAAGCTGCGTTCACCGGCTTGCCCGCGTACGCACACCATGCGCTCGTGTCGACGTATATCGGCCAGGCAGTCGCACGGCCGTTGAGCGACGACGTGCTGTCGATCTACCGCGAGCCGTGGCTCACGTCGGCCGGCCAGGCCGCGTTCTATCGCCAGATCGCGCAGATGCGCCAGCGCTACATCGAGGAAGCGGAGGCCCGCTACGCGCCGCCGGACTTTCCGGTGCGCATCGTGTGGGGCGAGGACGACGTGTGGATTCCGCTCGAACAAGGGCAGGCGCTCGCCGATCGCATCGCGGACGGCCAGTTGATCCGGGTCCCGCACGCGGGCCATCTGGTTCAGGAGGATGCGCCGGAAGCAATCGTCGCCGCCGTGCTCGACGGATACACGCTGGGCTGAGCATCACCCCAGCGCGTGTTACGTGCCGCGTCAGAACGCCGGCACGCCTTGCGCGAGCGTCGCGACGAACTTCGCGGTGCGCGGGTCGCGCGGCCGGCCGAACAGGTCGCGCGACGCGCCCGCTTCGACGATGCGGCCATCGGCGAGGAACACCGCATCATGCGCGATCGACGCGGCCAGACGCAGGTCGTGCGTGGCCATCAGCATCGTCGTGCCTTCGCGCGCGAGCTGGCGCAGCACCTCGACCACTTCGACGGACAGCTCCGGATCGAGCGCCGACGTCGGCTCGTCGCACAGCAGCACCTGCGGCGACGGCGCGAGCGCCCGCGCGATCGCCACGCGCTGCTGCTGTCCGCCCGACAGCGTGGCCGGCCATGCGTCGGCCTTGTCCGCGATGCCGACCTTGTCGAGCAGCGCGAGCGCGCGCTCCCGGGCCCGCTCGCGCGGCCAGCGCTGCACGGTCACGAGCCCCTCCATCACGTTCTGCACGACGCTCAGGTGCGGAAACAACTGGAAGTTCTGGAACACCATGCCGGTCTGCTTGCGCACCGCGAACACCGCGTCGCGCGACGGCCGGCGCGCCGGCACGAAGTCGATGCGCGCATCGCCGACGACCAGCGCACCCGCCTCCGGCACTTCGAGCAGGTTCACGCAGCGCAGCAGCGTGCTCTTGCCGCTGCCGGACGGGCCGATCAGCGCGGTCACGCTGCCCGGCTGCAGCGCGAGGTCGATCCCGCTCAGCACGCGGTGCGTGCCGAACGACTTGTCGATGCGTTCGAGGCGGATCATCGCAACTCCGCCTGGAACAGCGCGTGGCGGCCGAAGCGAAGCTCCAGCCGGCGTTGTAGCGACGACAGCACCGAGCTGAACAGCAGGTAGATCAGCGCGGCTTCGGTATAGAGGATCAGCGGCTCGTAGGTCACGGCCGCGATGCGTTGCGCGGCCTGGAAGATCTCGGGCACCGTCAGCACGGCAGCGAGCGACGTGTCCTTCACGAGCGAAATGAATGAATTCGACAGCGCGGGCAGCGCGACACGCGCGGCCTGCGGCAGGATCGCGCGACGCAGTGCCTGCGCGCGCGTCATCGACATCGAGTACGCGGCCTCCCACTGCCCCTTGGGCATCGATTCGATCACGCCGCGAATCACTTCCGCGTTGTATGCGCCGACGTTCAGCGAGAAACCGATCACGGCGGCCGTCAGCGGATCGAGCACGATGCCGACGTTCGGCAATCCGTAGAAGATCACGAACAGTTGCACGAGCAGCGGCGAGCCGCGAAACAGCCAGATATAGAACCGCACGACGGCCTGCGCCCAGCGCGGCCCGAACAGCCGCGTGAGCGCCGCGCCGAACGCAAGCAATAAACCGATCGCGAACGACGCGAGCGTGAGCGGAACCGTAAACACGAGCCCTGCAACGAGCAGGGGCCGCAGCGATTCCGCCATCAGGTGCAGCCAGGCCGGCATCGTTCAGCCTCGCGTCACGGCTGCGACACGTCGCGGCCGAAGTACTTCTGCGAGATCTTCGCGTAGGTACCGTCCGCCTTGATGTCCGCGAGCGCCTTGTCGATCGCCGCCACCAGCGCGGGGCTGCCCTTGCGCAGCAGCACGCCGGATGCGTCGCCCGCGCCGGTCGTGTCGGTCGCCGCGATCTTCAGTTTCGCGTCGGGCTTGTGCTTGCGGAAATCGAGGTACGACAGCGAGTCGTTGATCGTCGCATCGACGCGGCCGGACGTCAGCAGGTCGATCGATTCGTTGAAGCCCTGCACGGGCACCACGTCGGCGCCGTGCGCGGCCGCGAGCTTGCCGAAATTGCTGGTCAGCGTGTTCGC
>NZ_BCPP01000674.1:0-4060 GCF_016586125.1 Burkholderia sp. E168m23 | reverse complement strand
CCCGTTTCCCTTTCAACGCCCGCTGGAGTCTGCTGCCATGCCCCTGAACGATTATCCGATCGACTCGCTGATGTACATCACGAACCGCCCCGACATCGTGTTTACGCACGGCAAGGGTTCGTGGCTCTACGATCACACGGGCAAGCGCTATCTGGACTTCATCCAGGGCTGGGCCGTCAACAGCCTGGGCCACTGCAACGACGGTATCGTCGAGGCGCTGAAGACGCAGGCCGAAAAGCTGCTGAACCCGTCGCCAGCGTTCTACAACGAACCGATGGCGAAGCTCGCGGGTCTGCTCACGCAGCACAGCGTGTTCGACAAGGTGTTCTTCACGAACAGCGGCGCCGAGGCGAACGAAGGCGCGATCAAGCTCGCGCGCAAGTGGGGCCGCAAGTACAAGAACGGCGCATACGAGATCATCACGTTCGACCACAGCTTCCACGGCCGCACGCTCGCGACGATGTCGGCCAGCGGCAAGCCGGGCTGGGACACGATCTACGCGCCGCAGGTGCCGGGCTTCCCGAAGGCCGAGCTGAACAACATCGAGTCGGTCGAGAAGCTGATCACCGACAAGACCGTCGCGGTGATGCTCGAGCCGATCCAGGGCGAAGGCGGCGTGATCCCGGCCACGCGTGAATTCATGCAGGCGCTGCGCGCGCTGACGAAGCAGCACAACCTGCTGCTGATCGTCGACGAAGTGCAAAGCGGTTGCGGCCGCGCGGGCAAGCTGTTCGCGTACGAGCTGTCCGGCATCGAGCCGGACGTCATGACGCTCGCGAAGGGCATCGGCGGCGGCGCACCGCTCGGCGCGCTGCTGTCGAAAGCCGACGTCGCGGTGTTCGAGGCCGGCGACCAGGGCGGTACGTACAACGGCAACCCGCTGATGACGGCGGTCGGCTATTCGGTGATCTCGCAGCTCGTCGCACCCGGCTTCCTCGAAGGCGTGCGTGCGCGCAGCGAGTATCTGAAGCGCAAGCTGCTCGAACTGTCGGAGGAGCGCGGCTTCGAGGGCGAACGCGGCGAAGGCCTGCTGCGCGCGCTGCTGCTCGGCAAGGACATCGGCCCGCAGATCGTCGAGAAGGCGCGCGACATGCAGCCCGACGGCCTGCTGCTGAACGCCGCACGGCCGAACCTGCTGCGCTTCATGCCTGCCCTGAACGTGACGACCGAAGAAATCGACCAGATGATGGCGATGCTGCGGTCGATCCTCGACACGCTGTAAGGAGACCGTCGCGATGGATGCCGCCGCCGATGCTGTCGCTATCCGCCCGTTCGAACGCGCCGACACCGATGCCGTGCTCGCGGTATGGCGCGACGCGTTCCCGCAGTACGACGAAGCCGGTGCGCCGCCGCACCGCGATCCGCTGCGATCGATCGAGCTGAAGCTCGCGACGCAGCCGGAACTGTTCTTCGTCGCGACCAGCGGCGCGCGCGTCGTCGGCACGCTGATGGCCGGTTTCGACGGACATCGCGGCTGGCTCTACTCGTTCGGCGTCGCGAACGACGCGCGCCGGCTCGGCATCGGCCGTGCACTCATCGCGCATGCGGAACGCGCGCTCGCCGCACGCGGCTGCCCGAAGATCAACCTGCAGGTGCTGCCCGGCAACGACGACGCATGCCGCTTCTATGCCGCGCTCGGCTATCGCGTCGAGGAACGCATCTCGTTCGGCAAGACGCTGTCGGCCGCGTAACACGGCCGCTCGTAGCAGTAGCGGCTCAGCGCGTGATCGGCCCCGCGCCCGGCAGCGGATTGCCGAGCGCGTCGGTCGGCACGGCCTGCTGCTCGAACGCCGCGAAATACGCGGCCCATTGCGTGTCGCTCACGCGCACGAGCAGCGCGCCGTCCTGCCAGACGTCGTTGTGGTCGTTGTGGTCGTCACCCGCGCGATGCAGGTAGTTCGGGCCCGTCGAGCCCTGGTTCATGTGCGTGTCGTGGATGCCATTGCCTTGCGCATAGGTGCGGCCGAACACGACGACGTCGAGGCCCTGCGACTGCGCGGCGTTCACGAGCCGCAGCAGCGACGGGATCGGCTCCGGATGCTCGGTGCCGTCCATCACCGCGCTCGCGCGCCACGCGCCCGTCTCGTTCAGGATGTCGCTGCGCAGGTAGTCGAGCGCGGGCAGCGCGGCCTGCCCCGTCAGATCGGTATAGCCCTCGGCCGCGGCGGCGAGCGTCGCCGTGACCGGATGGTGGAAATCGTAGACGAGCTTGTAGTTCAGCAAATCGTCCGCGTCGCTGGTGCCGACGTTGATCGCGACGTCCCAGTCGCCCGCCGGCAACGCCAGCGTCAGGTGAACGTGATACTGGATCTCGCGGCCGTGCGGCGAGCCCTTCAGCCTCGCCACCGACGTCACCTTCGCCTTCACGAAACCGTAGTCCAGACTCATGCGCGTTCTCCGTGTCCCGATGGGTCATCGATGCTACGCGGCCCGTGTGTCGGTTTGCCGACGGCCGGCCGCGTGCACGACCCGACAGTCGAATGGAGTGGCGTTTGCACGCAGAGTTCGACGCGATCGACCAAGACGAAAAAAAGCCGTCACGGTTTCTGCCGTGACGGCTTTTCGACAGCCCGGATGCGACCTGCGCAACCGGGCCCGCTCAGTCCATCGCTTACTCGCCCAGATACGCGGCGCGCACCTTCGGATCGTCGAGCATCTGCTTCGCGTCGCCTTCCATCGTGACCGTGCCCGAATCCATCACGTAGCCGCGGTCGGCCGCCTGCAGCGCGAGGCGTGCGTTCTGCTCGACCAGCAGCACCGTGATGCCCTCCTTCGAGATCTCCCGAACCACTTCGAAGATCTTCTCGACCATGATCGGCGACAGCCCCATCGACGGCTCGTCGAGCAGCAGCAGCTTCGGCTTGGACAGGATCGCGCGCGACATCGCCAGCATCTGCTGCTCGCCGCCCGACAGCGTGCCCGCGAGCTGCGTCGCCCGTTCCTTCAGGCGCGGGAAGAAGCCGAACATCCGGTCGACGTCCTTCTTGATCTGCTCGTTGTCGTTGCGCAGGTACGCGCCCATCTGCATGTTCTCGATGATCGACATGCGCGCGAAGATCCCGCGGCCTTCCGGCACCATCGCGAGGCCGCGCTTGAGCAGCTCGTGCGACGGGATGCCCTTGATCGACTTGCCTTCGTACTCGATGTCGCCGGCCGAATACGGCTTCAGCCCGGTGATCGCCTTCATCGTCGTGGTCTTGCCGGCGCCGTTCGCACCGATCAGCGTCACGAGCTCGCCCTGACGGACTTCCATGTCAACGCCCTTGACGGCCTGGATGCCGCCGTAGTTGACCTGCAAGCCCTTGATTTTCAACATTGCCGCTGCCATCAGTGCACCCCTGCGCCGAGATATGCCTCAATCACCTTCGGATTCTTCTGCACGTCCTGCGGCAGACCTTCGGCGATCACCTTGCCGTAATCGAGCACCGTCATCCGGTTGCACAGCCCCATCACGAGCTTCACGTCGTGCTCAATCAGGAGAATCGTGCGGCCGTCCGAGCGGATCTTGTCGAGCAGGCGCGTGAGTTCGACCTTCTCGGTCGCGTTCATCCCGGCTGCCGGCTCGTCGAGCGCGAGCAGCTTCGGGTCGGTCGCGAGGGCCCGGGCGATTTCCAGCCGGCGCTGGTGACCGTACGACAGGTTCCGCGACGTGTAGTCGGCGTACTGCAGCACGCCGACGTATTCGAGCAGCTCGATCGCGCGCTCCTTGATCTCGCGCTCTTCCTGGCGTTCGGCCGGCGTCTGGAACACCGCGCCGAGCAGCCCGTGCTTGGTGCGCACGTGGCGGCCCACCATCACGTTCTCGAGCGCCGTCATCCCGCCGAACAGGCGGATGTTCTGGAACGTGCGCGCGATGCCGGCCTTGGCCACCTGGTGCACGGCCGTCGGCGTGTAGTTCGTGCCGTCCAGCTTGAAGTCGCCGGAGTCGGGCGTATAGAGGCCCGTGATCACGTTGAAGAACGTCGTCTTGCCGGCGCCGTTCGGGCCGATCAGACCGTAGATCTCGCCTTCGCGGATCTGCAGGCCGACGTCGGACAGCGCCTGCAGCCCGCCGAAGCGC
>NZ_BCPP01000673.1:0-4070 GCF_016586125.1 Burkholderia sp. E168m23 | reverse complement strand
GCAGATCGCGCACCACGCCGCCTCCGCAGCCGGTCACGGCGCCCATCAGCGTCGCGATGAACGGGTGGACGCGGAATTCGAGCGCCTTCACCGCGCCCGCGACCGCGAACAGCGCGAGGCCGGCCGCATCGAGCGTCGTCAGCAGCGACGGCGAGAACGACGCGACCCGCGCATGAAACACGAAGGCGAACAGCCCGGCGGCGAACGCGAGCGCCGGATAACGCCAGTCGCTCACGGCGCTCGGCGGGCGCGCGCCGATCAACAGGTCGCGAATCACGCCGCCGCCGAGCGCGACGACGAGCGACAGCACCATCACCCCGAACAGGTCGAGACCGGCGCCGATCGCCGCATTGGCGCCCTCGATCGCGAACACCGCCGTGCCCGCGAGATCGGCGGCAAGCACGACTTGCTCGATGCGCTTCATGCGAGTGAATGGCCGATGTGAAGCATCGTCCGGTTACCGCGTACACCGATCGAAGCCGACGGGTCGTTCAGCCGCGTGCCGGCTGCGTGTCGCCGTCCGGATGCATCAAGCGGGTTACGGGTCATCGTCGTCTCCTCGATCGGGGATCGAGCAGTCTAGCGCATCGTCCGGCGACCGTCGGGCCAAGCGTGAAGCGGGCAGCAAAAAGCCGGCGCAAGCAGGTCACCCCGCTTACGCCGGCTCAATATTCACGTCAGGCTTCGCGCCGCATCCGCCCAGCCCGACACGTCACGCTCAATGCACGCCGAGGTACGCCTTCACCGCCGGCAGGCCGGGCTTGCCGTCGAGCGTCGTCACGCCGGCCAGCCACTTGTCGAGCGCTTGCGGGTTCGCCTTCAGCCAGTCGGCGGCGGCCTTGTTCGGGTCCTGCTTGTTCATGATCGGCACCATCACGTGGTTCTCGATCGACGTCGTGAACTGCAGGTTCGACACGAACTTCGCGACGTTCGGGCAGCGTTGCGCGTAATCGGGCGGGGTTGCGGTCAGCACCTTCGCTTCGCCGTAGTTCGGGCCGAACACATCGTCGCCGCCGGTCAGGTAGTCGATCTTCATCTGCACGTTCATCGGATGCGGTTCCCACCCAAGGAACACGATCCACTGCTTGTCGCGGGCCGCGCGATTCACTTCGACCAGCATCCCGGCCTCGCTCGACTCGACCAGCTTGAACTTGCCGAGGCCGAACTGGTTGCCGTCGATCATCTTCTTGATCAGCGCATTGCCGTCGTTGCCCGGCTCGATCCCGTAGATCTTGCCGTTCAGCTTGTCCGCGTACTTCTGGATGTCCGCGAACGACTTCAGGCCGCCCTGGTACACGTAGTCGGGCACCGCGAGCGTGTATTTCGCGCCGGTCAGGTTCGGCGTCGCGAGCACCTTGATCGTGCCGGCCTTCGTGAACGGCTGGATGATCGGGTCCATCGTCGGCGACCAGTAGCCGAGGAACACATCGATCTGCTTGCTCTTGATCCCCGCGAACGTGATCGGCACCGAGGCGATCGTCTTCGTCGGGTTGTAGCCGAGCCCCTGCAGCATCGTCGACGCGAGGCCCGTGGTCGCCGCGATGTCGGACCAGCCGACATCCGCGAAGCGCACGTTCTTGCACACGGGCGGATCGGCCGCATAAACGGCCGACATCGGCGCGGTCACCCCGATCCCGCACACCGCTGCGATCAATAGGCGCTTCATCTTGCTTCTCCTCAAAGTGATGTCGTTTGCTTGAATGCGGGATCGTTTATTGAAGCCGCGCGCCGCGATCCCGGCGACGTCGCGGACCGACGGATTGCCGCGGCTCAGCGCCCGGGCAGCCGCCGCTCGTAGCTCGGCGCGTGGCCGAACTGCGCGCGGTATGCCTTGCTGAAATGACACGGCGAATGAAAGCCGCAGACCGTCGTCACGCGTGCGATCGATGCATCGGTCGTGCGCAGCAGGTCGCGGGCGCGTTTCAGGCGCAGCGTCAGGTAATAGTGGGTCGGCGATACGTTCAGGTACACCTTGAACATGCGCTGCAGATGCCGCTGCGACAGCCGCACGAGCCGCGCGAGCTCCTCGAGCGACAGCGGCTCCTCGATGTTCGCCTCCATCAGCCGTACGACCTCGATCAGCTCCGCGCGCGAGAAGCCGACCCGCGCATCGACCGGAATCGGCTGCGTATCGGTCGAGCTGCGAATGCGCTCCAGGATGAACTGCTCGGATACCTGCGCGGCCAGTTGCTGGCCGAACCGCATGCCGACGAGGTTCAGCATCAGGTCGAGCGGCGCGGTGCCGCCCGTGCAGGTCAGCCGGTCGCGATCGACGACGAACAGCTCGTCGGCGAAGCCCACTCGCGGAAATTCGGAATGCAGCGCGGACAGGTTCTCCCAGTGCACGGTGCAGCGATAGCCGTCGAGCAGCCCGCTCGACATCAGCGCATAGGCACCCGTGCAGATGCCGCCGAGCGGCAGACCGCGTTCGGCGAGCGCCGCGAGCGTATCGCGCGCGCCCTCGTCGACCACGTCGCGGATGCGGATGCCGCCGCACACGATCATCACGTCGGGCAGGTTGTCGTAGTCGAGCGCCTGCGTGGGCCGCACGGCGATGCCGTTGCTGGCATGCGCGGGCGCGCCGTCGAGCGAGTAGATCGACCACTTGTAGTGATCCGCCCGCCCGACGTAATTCGCCATCCGAAGCACTTCGACCGCGCTCGAGAACGCGATCATCGAGAAGTTCGGCAGCGTCAGGAAGCCGAAATGGGCGAGGGACGAAACCGGTGAAACGCAGGCGGCGGGCGCGACAGCGACGGCGGACGTCACATCGGTCTCCTGGCGAGGAGGTTGCAGGGGGCCAACTCCGCGGCCGAAGCCGCGGAAGTCGTTATCCATATACAGGGTGAGCGGCCGGGGTCCGGCCGCCTGGGCTCAGGCCTGCGCGGGCGCGGCCTTCACGCGGAACAGCTGCTTGAGGCCCGAGAACAGCGGCGCCTTCGCGGTGCCCGGCGCGCGGCCGAAGCTCTCGGTGATGCGGTCGAGAATGATCGCGAGCAGCACGACCGACAGACCGCTTTCGAAGCCGAGACCGATGTCGAGGCGCTGGATACTCGCGAGCACGTCGTTGCCGAGGCCGCCCGCGCCGACCATCGACGCGATGATCACCATCGACAGCGCCATCATGATCGTCTGGTTCACGCCCTGCATGATCGACGGCAGCGCGTTCGGGAACTGCACCTTGTACAGCAACTGCCACGGCGTGCAGCCGAACGCCTGGCCGGCTTCGACGATCTCGCGGTTCACGTGACGGATGCCGAGGCTCGTGAGACGCACCGCGGGCGGCATCGCGAAGATCACCGTCGACAGGATCCCCGGCACGCGGCCGAGACCGAACAGCATCGCGGCCGGAATCAGGTAGACGAACGCGGGCATCGTCTGCATCAGGTCGAGGATCGGGCGCACGATCGCGGCGACCCACTTGCTCTTCGCGGCCCAGATGCCGAGCGGGATGCCGAGCACGAGGCTGATGATCGTCGACGACAGCGTGAGGCCGAGCGTGATGACCGTCTGATCCCAGAAGCCCGTCGCGAAGATCAGCAGCAGCGACAGCGTGGTGAACAGCGCGAAGCGCCAGCCCACCCGCCACAGCCCGACGCCGATGAAGATCGCCATCATCAGCCACATCGGGATCGCCTGCAGGCCATGCTCGACGAATGCCGCGAGCCCTTCGATCGCTTGACCGATCGCGTCGAACGTCTTCGCGTCGTGGTCGAGCAGGTAGTGAACGGACTGGTCGACCCAGGTACCGAGCGGAATCATTTCAGACATGGGAGCCTCGCGAACGCGTGATGGCCTTCAGGATGAGCGCACGATCGACCGAGCCGCAGTAGCAGCCGTCGTCGTCGACGACGGGCAGTGCATTCGGGCTCGCGACCACGCGCGCGACGACATGTTCGAGCGACGCATCGCGCCGGATGCTTTCGATCGGCCGCACGGACGGCGTGTCCTGGCCGAGCGCCTCGCGCGTGACCGAAGCCGCGAATCTTGCGTGCGGCGTCGAGCACGAACGCGTATTCGGCGCTGCCGTTCAGCGAAGCCGCGACGTTCGCGGCATCGCACTTCGACAC
>NZ_BCPP01000672.1:0-4071 GCF_016586125.1 Burkholderia sp. E168m23 | reverse complement strand
ATCTTGCCGCTCCTTGCATCAATCAACTGGAGCTTTCAAACTATCAGAAAAAAATCGGCAAATAATTCGCGCCCCTCGACGAACCGCTTTCGCGGCCGGGATAAATCCATGATGTGGAATACCGATATTTCCGGGCGAGATTTTTTTATTCATTGACCGAATTCTTGCGCATTACGATTGGATCAAACTTCCCGTCCATCCGTCGCAAGGAATCGAATCGCATGCAAGCTTTCAGCGGATCGTCTCTGGCCGCGCCGCCCGTCGCCGATCACAAGGAACACGTGATCGACGCGATGCGCGGCTTCGCGGCGCTGCTCGTCGCCTATTTCCACTGCCGCCAGGTCGTCTGGGTCGGCATGCAGAGCTTCCATCATGCTTACGGTCATGCACTCAGCCCGGGCGTGATCGCCGGCTACCTGACCTTCCCGTTCGCATGGGGCTCCGCCGGCGTCCCGATCTTCTTCGTGATCAGCGGCTACTGCATCCACCGCAACGCGGCGCTCAAGCTCGCGGCCAACCCCGCGTACCGGCTCGACGCGCCGAACTTCTGGGTGCGCCGCTTCGCGCGCATCTACCCGGTGCTGCTCGCCGCGCTGCTGTTCACGCTCGCGCTCGACGCGGTCAGCCTGCAGATCGAGCCCGTCAGCCACAAGATCCGCGACGTCGGCCTGGTCGCGTTCCTCGTGAACCTGTTCTCGCTGCAGGGCGTCGCCGGCTACACGTACGGGTCGAACGGCGCACTGTGGACGCTGTCGCTCGAAGTGCAGTTCTATGCGATCTATCCGCTGCTGTTCGCGCTTCGCCGGCGCATCGGCATGCCGGCGGTCGTGGCCACGGTCGCGCTCGTCAACGTCGCGTCGGCGTGGCTGCTCGAACGGCACGACCTGCAGTTCTTCACGTCGTACTGGCTGTCCTGGACGATCGGCGCATGGATCGCCGACGTGCGCGCGCAGCAGTCACGCGACACGGCCGTCGTGCCGTCGCGCGCGTGGTACGTCGCGGCCGCCGTGCTGCTGGCCGCCGGCTGCGGCGCGTTCCATGTCGGCCAGTACGGTGCATTCCAGCTGTGGTCGGCCGGCTTCGCGTGCTTCCTGTACCGCGCGCTCGCCCGCCCGCCGCGCCCGACGCCGCCGCTGCGCGTGCTGAGCTGGTTCGGCGACTTCAGCTACTCGCTGTACCTGATCCACCTGCCGCTGTTCGTCTGCCTCGGCTCGGTGCTGTTCCACTCCGAACTGCAACTGTCGATCTGGCCGTCGTTCGCGTTCATGGCCGTCGCGATTCCGGTCGCGTACCTGTTCTACCGGATGTTCGAACGACCGGCGATGATGTGGTCGGCCAGCTTCAAGCCGACCCGCGCCGCCCGCGTCGTCGCGTCGACGCCCGAACAGGCCGTCTGACGCGGGCCGGCCGGCCCGTCCGGTCTCGGAGCCCTCGTGCGGCGTCTCGCTGCGCGGGGGCTTTTTCACGGCCGGCACGCGGTCGCGGGCCGGTTCGACAAGGAACGGCAGCCTGCCGCTCTCCGACCGCGCTACGCCCCGCGTAAGCCGTCTCTGCGGGGTTTGCCGCGGCACGACTTCAACGGTCCGCCTGCCCGCTTCGCGTTGCCGATGGCTCGATCCGGGTTTCAGATGACGGTCGGCCACGCTCGCGCCCGCCGCGGATTCGCGACGCAAACACACCCGTCTGCCGGAGCCAGACACCTCGCCCGCTGAAAAGCAAAGCCCCCGCGCAGCGCAACGCCGCATGGGGGCCCCTTTCCCGCCGGCTCGCGCCGGCTGCTACTTCTTCGCGTTCGCGGCCTTGGCGGCTTTCGCCGTATCCGCGAGGATCTTCTCGACCCGCTCCACGTAGGTTTCGGTCCCGAACCGGCGCACCGCGGTCGCACGCCCGCTCGCGACGAGCCGCTCGCGCAGCGCGCGGTCACGCTTGAGCGTCGCCAGCGCATCGGCCAGCGCGGCCGCGTTGCCCGGCTCGCAAAGCAGCCCGTTGTCGCCGTCCTCGATGATCTCGACGACGCCGCCCGCCCGCGCCGCGACGACCGGCCGGCGCGCGAGCATCCCCTCGACGATCACGCGCCCGAACGGCTCCGGCGTGATCGACGTGTGCGCGACAACGTCGACCGCCGTCATGCACGCGGCCACGTCGCGCTGGAACCCGAGGAAATGCACGCGTTCGTCCATCCCGTGCTGCGCGACGAATTCGTGCAGTTGCGCCGCATAGTCGTCCTCGCCGAACAGCGGCGCGCCGACCAGCACCACATGCATGTCCGGGTGCCGCGCGGCGGCCTCCAGCAGCACGTGCTGCCCCTTCCAGCGTGCGAGACGGCTGAACGAGCCGACCAGCCAGGCGTCCGCTGGCAGCCCGAGGCGCGCGCGCAGCGCGGCCTGGCTCACGCCTTCCAGCGCGTCGAACGGTTCGGCCGAAATGCCGTTGAACACGACGTCGACGTGCTGCGGCGTGAAGCCCGTCAGCGCGCGGAACGCCTGCGCGGAAGCGTCGGAGTTCGCGATCACGCGCGTGACGCCGAGCCGCGCGCAATACTTGATCGCCTTCAACTGCTTGCCGCCGAAATGATCGGTGCTGACGATGTCGCGCAGGTGCCAGACCACCGGCTTGCGCGCGAGCCGCCCGGCGAGCGCGGCGACCACCATCGCGCGTTGGGTGTTCGCGTAGATCACCTCGGCGCGGCGCGCGCGCCGGGCGACGTCGCGCACCAGCCGCACGAGCTGCTTCACCGCGCCGAACGACACGCCGCCCTGCTTGCGCACGCCCGCGAGCGCACCCTGCTCGACCACGTCGACGCGCGCACCGATCTCGTCGAGCGCCGCGCGGAACGGACCGTCGGCGAACAGCAGCACGTCGGCGTTCGCGCGCATGTGTTTCATGATCTCGAGCAGCGACAGCTCGGCGCCGCCGAGCACGCCGCTCTGGTCGAGCACGAGCGTCGCCGGGCCGCGCGCGGCCGGCAGCGGGGCAGCCGTGCCGCGCTGCGCGGTCGAACCGGGCAGCGCCTGCTCCACGTAGTCGAGAAAGCGCCGCCGGAACGTGTCGGCGGAAAAGCGCTCCGCGTTCGCGCGGCACGCGTCAGGCGTGAAGCGCTGCGGCGCACGCTCGAAATCGTCGACGGCCGCGACGATCGCGTGCGGCGTCTGTTCGTCGAAGAAGAGGCCGGTCGGGTGCAGGTTCGATTGCGGGTCGAGCACGGTTTCGAGCGCACCGCCCTTGCCGTACGCGATGACCGGCGTGCCACACGCCTGCGCCTCGACGACCGAGATCCCGAAATCCTCCTCGGCCGCGAACACGAACGCCTTCGCGCGCCGCATCCGGTCGTGCAGCACCGCGAACGGCTGGTAGCCCATGATCTCGACGTTCGGGCCGGCCTTCGCGCGAATCTTCTGCATCTCGGGGCCGTCGCCGATCACGACGAGCTTGCGCTCGGGCGTGCGCGAAAACGCCTCGACGATCAGGTCGATCTTCTTGTACGGCACCATCCGCGACGCGGTCAGGTAGAAATCCTCTTTCACCGCGTTCAGCGAGAACGCGTCGACGTCGACCGGCGGAAAGATCACCGCCGCGTCGCGGTGATAGACCTTCTTGATGCGCCGTGCGATGAACGCGGAGTTCGCGACGAAGCCGTCCACCGCGTTCGCGGTGCGCGTGTCCCAGTTGCGGATGTAGTGCAGGATCATCCGCGCGAGCAGCGATTTCGGCCCGTGCGTGAGGTTCGACTGTTCCAGATACTGGTGCTGCAGGTCCCACGCATAGCGGATCGGCGAATGCACGTAGCTGATGTGCACCTGATCCGGCCCGGTCAGCACGCCCTTCGCGACCGCGTGGCTGCTCGAGATCACGAGGTCGTACTCGGACACGTCGAGCTGCTCGATCGCGAGCGGCATCAGCGGCAGGTAGCTGCGGTACTTGGTGCGGGCGAACGGCAGCTTCTGGATGAACGACGTCCTCACCGGCTTGCCGCGCACGAATGCGCGGTCGTCGAGAAAATCGACGAGGCTGAACAGGTCCGCGTCGGGAAAGCACGCGACGATCTGTTCGAGCACGCGCTCGGCGCCCGCA
>NZ_BCPP01000671.1:0-4077 GCF_016586125.1 Burkholderia sp. E168m23 | reverse complement strand
GCTCGCCGACGACCTCGCACTGAATGTCGTAGCCGTACTGGCAGTTCACGAAGATCTCGACGTCGATGCGCACGCCGCTCGCGGTTTCGAGCAGCACGATCTGCGGATCGGCGAGATGCGCGGATGCATGGCGCGTCTTCTTCGGATAGACGACCTGCGCGCTCGTGTAATCCTCGCCGAGCAGCCAGCGCAGCACGTCGAGCTCGTGGATCAGCGTGTCGGTGATCGCCATGTCGGTCGTGTAGCGCTCGCCGACCGACTGGTTGCGGTGCGCGCAATGCAGCATCAGCGGCGCACCGATCTGGCCGCTGTCGATCACGCGCTTGAGCGCGCGATAGCCTTCATCGTACGGCCGCATGAAGCCGACCTGCACGAGCCGCTTGCCGTGCGCGACTTCGGCTTCGACGATCCGCATGCAGCCGTCGGCCGTGACGGCCAGCGGCTTCTCGCAGAACACCGGCTTGCCGTGCGCGATCGCGTCGAGCACGAACGCTTCGTGCGTCGGCCCCCACGACGTGACGAGCACGGCCTGCACGTCGGCGGCCGCGACCACTTCGTGGCCGTCGCCGTAGATCTCGGCGTCGAGCCCGTACTTCGTCACCGCATCGCGCGCCTGCTGCGGATCGATGTCGTTGACGGCCACGACGCGCGCGCCGGACAGCGTGCGCGTCAGTCTGCGAATATGGTCCTGGCCGATCGCGCCGCAGCCGATCACGCCGATTTGCAAGGTCATGCAGTTCTCTCCAGTCGTTCGTTCATCAGCGGCGCGGCCCGTGCCGCGCCGGTCAGCAATCGGTCATCAGTCAGCGCGCGGTGCGATCGAAATGGCGATCGACGTAGCGCTGGATCGCGTCACGCATGTAGCGCGACGACGCTTCCGCGCGGTCCTCCCACGCGAACACGCACGACGACATCACGCCGTCGAAGCCGGCGGCGCCGAGTGCGCGGAAAAACACGTCCCAGTCGATCTCGCCCTGCCCGATGTCGAGATGCTGGTGCACGCGGATCTGGTTCGAGCCGGGCGGGTTCACGATGTAGCGCAGCTGGCTGCTCTTGCGGTGGTCGAACGTGTCAGCCACGCGCACGTGCGCGAGGATCGGCGCGGCCTGCGCGATCATCGCGGCCATGTCGTCGCCGTAGTAGAACGTGTGCGGCGCGATATACGACAGCTTCAACGACGGCGAACCGAGATTCGTGACGATGTCGATCGCCGGCTGCAACTGCTCGATCCAGTCCTCCGGATGCGGCTCGACCGACAGCACGATACGTTCGCGCTCGAGGATCGGCAGCAGTTCGTCCATCGAGCGGAACCACGCGGCCTCGCACAGCTCCTTCGGGTTCGCGCCCGGCCGCTCGCCGACCGAGCGCTCGGGCGACGCGCCGCGCCCGAACTCCGACACCATCAGCGGGCACTCCATCTCGACTGCCACCTCGATCGCCTTCTTCCAGCAGCGCACCGCCCATTGCCGCTCGTCGTCGAACGGGCTGGCCCAGCGGTACATCGGCTGCAGCGACGCGAGGCCCACGCCGCTCGCGCGCAGCGCCTGGCGGAATGCGGCCATGCGTTCGCGGGTCGCGCGCGGCATCACCCACCAGTCGAGAAAGTCGCTGCGCGGCGACAGCTCGATCTGGTCGTAGCCGAGCTCGGCCACCGCGTGCGGCAGGCGATCGAGCGGCAGATGGCGAATCATGTAGGGGTCCAGTGCGATCTTCATCGGGGGTCCTTTGCGAAGTCTGATTCCGGGCTCACGCGCGCGCTCAGCGACGCGACTTCTTGTTGCGGTACTGATCGGCGATCACGGCCGCGACGATGATCGCGCCCTTCACCATCTCCTGGTAGTACGCGTCGATGCGGATGAACGTGAAGCCCGACGTCATCACGCCGAGGATCAGCACGCCGATCACGGTGCCCGTCACGCGGCCGAGGCCGCCCGACAGCGACGTGCCGCCGATCACGACGGCCGCGATCGCATCGAGCTCGTACATCACGCCCATGCCCGACTGGCCGGAGATCGCGCGCGCGGCCGTCACGGTACCGGCGATGCCGCTCAACAGGCCCGCGATCGCGTAGACGAAGATCAGGTGCCGCGTGACGTTGATGCCGGACACGACGGCCGCGTGGCGGTTCGCGCCGATCGCATACGTGTACTTGCCGAAGCGCGTGTAGCGCAGCACGACGTGGAAGATCGCGGCCACCACCAGGAAGATGATCACCGGATTCGCCCCTGCACCGATCGCCGCGAACGGGTCGGTCAGCATCGACACCGGCATTCCGTTGGTGAACCACTTCGCGAAGCCGCGCGCGGCGACCATCGTGCCGAGCGTCGCGATGAACGGCGGGATGCCCGTCAGCGCGATCAGCGTGCCGTTCAGGAGGCCCACCAGCAGCCCGACGCACACGCCGGCCAGCACCGGCCAGATGACCGGCAGGTCGGTGAGGTGCGGAAACACCGCGCGCGGGAAGTCGGACACCTGCGCGAGGCTCGCCGACACGACGGCGGCCGCCGCGACGACCGAGCCCGACGACAGGTCGATCCCGCTGGTGATGATCACGAGGTTCACGCCGACCGCGATGATGCCGATCACGGCCATCTGCAGCACGATGATCTCGAGCCGCTCGGCATTGAACAGGAAGCTCTGGCCGACGACGATCCAGCCGACGACCTCGAAGAACAGGCTGATGCCGACCAGCACCAGGAAGATGCTCAGTTCGGGCGGCCACTTCGCATGCCGCGACTTGAGTGTCATGGTCTGCGCATCCGCGACCGGGTTCAGGTTGCCCATTTCAGTTGTCTCCAATCTTGTTGCGGCTCAGCGCGACGCGAGATCCATGATGCGGACCTGGTCGGCGTCCTTGCGATCGACGATGCCGGTCATGCGCCCTTCGTGCATCACCATCACGCGATCGCTCATCCCCAGCACTTCCGGCATTTCCGACGAGATCATCAGCACCGCGACGCCCTTGCCGGCGAGCGCGCTGACGAGCCGGTGGATCTCGGCCTTCGCGCCGACGTCGATGCCGCGCGTCGGTTCGTCGAGGATCAGGATGCGCGGCTGCGTGAGCAGCCACCGGCCGATCAGCACCTTCTGCTGGTTGCCGCCCGACAGGTTCTGGATTTCCTCGTGCAGCCCGGGCGACTTCACGCGCAGCATCCGGCTCATTTCCTCGCAGTCGCGCTTCAACTGCGCCTGCTGCACGAAATTGAACTTCACGTAGCGGTGGCTCAGCACCGCCGCTTCCATGTTCGCGAGCAGGTCGAGATTCAGGAAGCAGCCGGAATCCTTGCGGTCCTCGGTGAGGAACGCCATCCCGTGTTTCATCGCCTGCGCGGGCGTCGCAATACGCACCGGCTTGCCGTCGATGCGGATCTCGCCCGACGTGGCCGGCACGACGCCGAACAGCGCCTCTGCGACGTTCGAGCGCCCGGAGCCGACGAGGCCCGCGACGCCGAGGATTTCGCCCGCGCGCAGTTCGAAGCTCACGTCGCGGAACACGCCGTCGACGCAGAGATCCTTCACCGACAGCACGACGTCGCCGATCGGCACGTCTTCTTTCGGGAACATCTGCGTGATTTCGCGCCCGACCATCATGCGGATGATGTCGTCGCGCGTGACGTCGCTCGACGCATGCGTGCCGATGTACTTGCCGTCGCGAAACACCGAGAACTCGTCGGCGATCTCGAACAGCTCGTTCATCTTGTGGGTGATGTAGACGATGCCCTTGCCCTGCTCGCGCAGCTGGCGAATGATGCGGAACAGGTGCGTGACTTCCTTGTCGGTCAGCGCGGAGGTCGGCTCGTCCATGATCAGCACGTCCGAGTCGAACGACACGGCCTTCGCGATCTCGACCATCTGGCGGCTCGCGACGGTCAGCGTGCGCACGTCGGTCTCCGGATCGATGTCGATCGACAGCCGCTCGAACAGCGCGGCCGTGCGGCGGCGCAGCTCGGCGTGATCGATCAGGCCGAAACGGTTCTTCGGTTCGCGGCGAATCCAGATGTTCTCCGCGACCGTCATGTACGGCATCAGGTTGAGTTCCTGATGGATCATCGCGATGCCGCGGTCGAGCGCATCGAG
>NZ_BCPP01000670.1:0-4093 GCF_016586125.1 Burkholderia sp. E168m23 | reverse complement strand
TGTTCAGCGCTTCCGGATCGATCGAGCCGTAAAGCTGTTCGCAGAACACGATCAGCTCGACGATGTTCAGCGAATCGATGCCGAGTTCGCCGATGCCGGCGTCCGTGTCGACGGTTTCGACGTTGAGGATCTTCGCGACTTCGCGGGACAGGATGTCGAGCGCGTCGGCCGGAACGTTCTGGGTCGTCATGAGGGGAGCTCCTGAAGTTGAGTGGATTTGATCGGGATCGATCGGCCTGTCGCGTGGGTCAACTGCCGGCTTCGCAGCGCAGGCTCTTGCGAAGCTCGTGATAACAACGGTACGAACTGCCTTCCATCTTCGAAAACGCCAGCAGGTCGCGCTGGTCGTCGAACAGCGGCACCTTGCCGTCGCGTACGAGCGCGCTCAGGAACTCGTTCGACAGCAGCTTGATCGCGAGCACGCGCTGCACCTTGCCGAAGCTGTAGTGCGCATCGTCGGTCTGGCTGCGCGCGGCGTCCGCGATGAAGCGGTGCACGGCGCGCGCATCGGCGTCGAGTTCGACGCGGCCGGTCCGCTCGAGCCAGCCGACGTGCGCCATCAGCGCGCGGACGAAGTACGGCCGCACGACGGTCAGGTATTTGTTGAATACGGTCGGGCCGCCGATCCGCAGCCGGTCCTCGGCGGCGACGCGCACTTGGCCGCCGACGTTCGCGAGCTGCAGGTTGCCCGCGAGGAACGGCGCGCCGCAGGTCGAGCGTTTCAGCTTTCGGTATTCGTCGGGCCACACGAGGTAGGCGGCCGGGAACATCACGCCGGGCAAGCGCGCGGCGACGACGGCCATGCAGTCGCGATGCGCCTCGATGCCCCACACCTTGTCGACGGTCAGTGCGAGGCCGTTGTCGTCGCTGCGCACGACCGTGCGCCAGGCAGCGAGCGTCGGTCCGCCGCCGTCGCTCATCAGGAACGCGAAGTTGTGGCCGGCGTCGATGCACTCGCAGGCGCGGCGATTCTGGTCGTCCGAGAAGAACAGCCCGAACATGATGCGGATGAACGCGCGCATGAACGGCTTGAACAGGTGATGAAACCCTTCGCGGCCGATCTGCTCGAGCAGCGCTTCGGTGAGCGGCGCCTCGTCATGCCGCAGCGGGGTCGACGCGGACGCGTCGGGCAGCACGTCCGGTGCCGTGGAGCGCAGTGCGATCACCATCTCGCTGTCGAGCAGCCGCACGGCGGCAGCCTCGACGAGCCGGGCCGCCGCATGCGGCGGCGTGCCGATCGCATCGAGGTGGCGCAGTACCGGATACGCGGCCTGATCGGCCACGCGCAAGAGCAGCGACGGTGCGAGCGGGCCGGGGGCGGAAAGCGTGGACATGGCAGGGTTCCTGTCAGAAACGCACGCGCACGGCGGCGTCGATGCGGGTGCCGAGACCGACCATCCGGTACTCGGACTGGCTGTCGGAGAAGGCGTGGGTGAGCGCGACATCGACGCTCACGCGTTGATTCACGTCGGCGACGACCTGCGCGATCGCGAGCAGGCCCTTGTCCTGCGGCGAATAGACGCCGCGCAGCGAATACTCGATGCGGCCGACTTTCTTGCCGAGCCGCGCGAACAGGTAGTCGCGCAGGCTGCCGTCGACGCTCACGAAATTGGCCGTGCCGCCGAGGCCGGCCAGCGCCGCGCCGGGCGCGACGGGCAGCAGCGCGTTGTTCGCCTGTACCGCACCGACCATTCGGCGCCACTGGCTCGCGTCGTAACGCGCTTCGTCGTGCGACCACTCGACGATCAGCGACAGGTTGCCGGGCAGCGCGCTCTGCATGCCGAGCGCGCTGCGCCACATGTACTGGCGATCGTTGCGGCGATCGACGGCGTCGTACGCGGCGGCCGTATCGAGCGGCGTGCCGTTCGCGATGAAGGCCGGCAGCGGCCGCGTCGTGCCGCGCTCGACCCACGCGCTCGCATAGACGGTGTTCGAGCGCGCGACGTCGAACGACAGCGTCGCGCCGGTGCCGCCGCGGCCCGCGTGACGGCCGGCGAGCAGCGCGGCCGAGCCGCCCGACCAGTTGTAGGCGCCGCGTACGAGCTGCGTCGCGCCCTGCACGTCGCGGTTGTCGACGTCGTTGCGCAGCGTGCGGTTCTCGCCGGCGATGAACTGCAGCGTGGTCTGCTCGCCGGCCCATTTCGCTTCGACGAGCGGCGTGCCTTCGACGTCGCCGTAGCGATCGTAGATGTCGGCCGTCGCGGCCCGCTTCTGGAAGAAGCCGAGCGGGAAGAACGCCTGCGACGTGTCGAGCGTATCGATCCGCTTGCCCGCCGTGAGCGTGATGCCGTTGTCGAACGCGTAGCGCACGCCGGCTTCGTTGAAGCGGCTCGCCTGCGCGCCGAGCGAGTGGTTGCTCGCGACCACGCGCGCATTCGCGAACAGGTTCTCGCCGTCGATGCGCGCGAGCAGGCCGGCTTCCTGCTGATTGCGCGGCGAATCGCCGATCAGGCGGCCGAGCAGCGCGCGGCCGTCCATGCTGTCGACGGTGCGCGCGTAGCCGATGCCGTTGAGCGTGCCGAGCTGGTCCATCAGCGATTCTCCGTGCGCGAGCGTGCAGCCGAGCGCGAGCGGGATGGCAAGCGCGACACCGGGCCAGCCGCGGCGGGCGCGTTCGGGCGATGAATGGAGGCGGTCACGATGAGCGTCGGCATCGGCGTCGTACTCACTGGCCATCGGCGAGCGTGTCGGGATTGAACCAGCCCGACGGAATCTTGCGCGGCTGGCCGTCGAGGATGTCGACGACGCTTGCGCGCTGTTTCTCGACCTCGTTGCGATACGTGATCTTGCGGATCACCTTGCGGCCGTTCGCGTCGACCGGCGCGGAGAAATCGGCGCTGCGAAACAGCAGGCCGCTCGCCAGGAAGAACTGCGCGCGCACCGGCACGTCGGTATCGGGCGTGACCCACAGCTTGATCGTCGGGTAGACGTTGTCGGGATCGGTCGCGGTCAGGTCGAGCTCGGTGGCCGGCTTGCCGGCGATCGGCGTCGTGCCGGGCGCGGCCGTCGCGCGATAGCTGTCGGCCCAGTGCGTGCGCGTGATGTCGCTGATCACGACTTCGCCTTGCAGCCGCTGCATCCCGTTGATGCGTACCGCGCTGCGCGTGTTCGGCACGTAGAACCAGTGCCCGCGCGTCGTCGCGAGGTACTTCTGGCCGTCGTTCTCGCCGCTGCGCGTCAGCGCGAGCGTGTCGCCGTTGCCGCGCGTGTAGACGAGATAGCGCGTCGCGTCGCCGGACTGTCCGCCGACTTCGTTGGTGATCTGGATGTTCGTCTGCGTATCGGCGGCCGTGCTGCGATACGCGTCGGCGCGGGCGAGCATGGTCTGGGCCGCCGGCGCGTCGGCCGCTTGCGCGGCGAGCGGCGCGCACGCGACGAGCGCGGCGAATGCGGCGAACGTGAGGCGAATGCGATTCATGGGGCGAGTCCTTCGAGGATGTTGCGTTTCGCGAGCCCGAGCGTCGCGAGCAGCGCCGCGGCCACGCCGAGCACGACGAACGCGGCTTCGACGGCGGCCACGGCGACGGGCGACACCGTGAATTCGAGCAGGATCGGCTTCACGCGGCCGGGTGGTGCGGGCAGGTGGATCTGCGCGTGATTGAGCGCGACCATCGTCAGCAGCGCGAGCGCGATGCCGGCGGCCGCACCGAGCAGGCCGAGCAGCGCGGTTTCCTGGATCAGCACGCCGCGCACCGTGGCGGCCGGCACGCCGAGCGCGCGCAGCGTCGAGATCTCGCGGCGCCGCTCGACGATGCTCATCAGGATCCAGTTGCTCATCGACAGCAGGATCGTCACGCAGAGAATCGCGCCGAACACCGAGAACTGGTTCTTGTACAGCGCGACGACCTGGTGATAGAGCGACACGAGCTGATCCCAGGTCTTCACGTCGAGCGTCGGCAGCGCCGCGCGCAGCGCTGCTGCTGCGGCCGGCGTGCCGGCGGTGTCCTCGAGGAACACCGCGATGCGCGACGCGCGGTCGGTGCGCAGCAGCGCCTGCGCGGCCGTGAACGTCACGTTGACGATCCGTTCGTCGACGTCCTTGTTGCCGGTGCTCATCACGCCGACGATCTGCGCGTCGGTCGCGTTGATGCCG
>NZ_BCPP01000669.1:0-4096 GCF_016586125.1 Burkholderia sp. E168m23 | reverse complement strand
CTACGCGGAGCATAGTCGCGAGACCTTCGACGCGGTGCTCGACACCAGCGAGCGGATTGCCGAAGACCTGTTCGCGCCGCACGCGGCGCGCGGCGATCGCGAGGAGCCGCGGTTCGACGGCGAACGCGTGACGCTGATCCCGGAAGTCGAGCCGGCCGTGCGCGCGTTCGCGGACGCCGGGCTGATCGCCGCAGGTCACGACGAAGCGCTCGGCGGCATGCGCTTGCCGAAGCTCGTCGAAGCCGCGTCGTTCCTGTTCTTCCAGGCCGCGAACATCGCGACCGCCGCGTATCCGTTCCTGACCGTCGCCAACGCGAACCTGCTCGTCGCGCACGGCAGCGCCGCGCAGATCGACGCGTTCGCGCGCCCGGAGCTGGAAGGGCGTTTCCTCGGCACGATGTGCCTGTCCGAACCGCAAGCCGGCTCGTCGCTGTCCGACATCGCGACGCGCGCCGATTTCGAAGGCGCTTCCCCGCTCGGCCCGCGCTACCGGCTGACCGGCAACAAGATGTGGATTTCCGGCGGCGAGCACGAGCTGGCGGAAAACATCGTTCACCTCGTGCTCGCGAAGATCCCCGACGAACATGGCCGGCTGCAGCCCGGCACGCGCGGCATCTCGCTGTTCATCGTGCCGAAGTTCCTGACCGGCACCGATGGCGACGCGAGCGGTGAGCACAACGACGTCGTGCTCGCCGGGCTGAACCACAAGATGGGCTATCGCGGCACGACCAACTGTCTGCTGAATTTCGGCGAAGGGACGCGTTATCGGCCGGAAGGGCGCGCGGGTGCGATCGGTTATCTGGTCGGCCAGCCGAATCACGGCCTCGCCTACATGTTCCATATGATGAACGAGGCGCGTATCGGGGTCGGCGCGGGCGCGGTGGCGCTCGGCTACACCGGTTATCTGCACGCGCTCGACTACGCGCGCAACCGCCCGCAAGGCCGCCCGCTCGGGCCTGCGGCCAAGGATGCGGCCGCGCCGCAGGCACCGATCGTCGACCATCCGGACGTGCGGCGCATGCTGCTCGCGCAGAAGGCCTATGTCGAAGGCGGTCTCGCGTTGATCCTGTACTGCGCGAAACTGGTCGACGAAGCGCGCGCGCACGGCGATGCGACGGCGCGCGCCGAGGCTACGCGCCTGCTCGACATCCTGACGCCGATCGCGAAAAGCTGGCCGTCGCAGTGGTGTCTGGCCGCGAACGATCTCGCGATCCAGGTGCACGGCGGCTACGGCTACACGCGCGACTACGCGGTCGAACGGCTCTATCGCGACAACCGCCTGAATCCGATTCACGAAGGCACGCACGGCATCCAGGCGCTCGATCTGCTGGGCCGCAAGGTCACGCAGGACGACGGCGCGTCGCTGCGCGCGCTCGATGCGCGGATCGGCGCGACCGTCGAGCGCGCGCGGGCACTGGATGCCGGCACGCGCGAGCAGGCCGATGCGTTGGCGCAGCGTTGGGCGAGACTGTGCGACGTGACGCATCAGTTGAACGCGATCGGTGATCCGCGGACGCGGCTGGCGAACGCGAGCGTGTATCTCGAAGCGTTCGGCCATCTCGTCGTTGCGTGGCTGTGGCTCGACGTGACGCTCGCCGCGCACGGGCAGGACGGCGATTTCCACGACGGCAAGCGTGCGGCGGCCCGTTACTTCTTCCGCTGGGAATTGCCGAAGGTGGATGCGCAGCTCGACCTGCTGTCGAGCGTCGACACGACGACGCTCGACATGCGCGACGCGTGGTTCTGAACGTGGTTTCAACGACATTCCGGAATACCGACGATCTCGCCGATGCGATGGTCATCGCATGCTCGTCGTGAACCGGCCGCGCGGGGCCATCCCGCACACCGTACCGATGCCCGGCCACGCCGCGCAAGGAGACAGAAGCGCATGAAAGCCCTGTTGTGTACCGCATTCGGCCCGATCGACCGCTTGCGCATCGAGGACGTCGCGATTCCCGAACCGGCTGCCGGGCAGGTCCGGATTCAGGTGAAGGCGGCATCGCTCAATTTTCCCGACGCGCTGATCGTCCAGGGGTTGTATCAGGTGAAACCGGCGCTGCCGTTTTCGCCGGGCGCCGAGTTCGCCGGCGTGATCGACGCGGTCGGCGAGGGCGTCACCGCGTGGCGGGTCGGCGATTCGGTGATGGCGTTTACCGGGCACGGCGGGTTCGCGCAGCAGTGCGTGGCCGATGCGCGGCAGCTCGCCGCGCTGCCGCCCGGCATGACGTTCGAGCAGGGCGCGGCGCTCGTGCTCGCCTACGGCACGTCGCTGCATGCGTTGCAGCAGCGTGCGCGCCTGCAGGCGGGCGAGACGCTGCTCGTGCTGGGCGCGGCCGGCGGCGTCGGGATCGCCGCGATCGAGATCGCGAAGGCGCTCGGTGCGCGCGTGATCGCGGCAGCGTCGAGCGCGGACAAGCTCGCGCTATGCCGTGAAGCGGGCGCCGACGAGACGATCGACTACGCGACCGAGGACCTGCGCCGCCGCGTGGACGAACTGACCGGCGGGCGCGGCGCCGACGTCGTCTACGATCCGGTGGGCGGCGCGTACAGCGAAGCGGCGCTGCGCGCGACCGCGTGGCGCGGCCGGTTCCTCGTGGTCGGTTTCGCGGCCGGCGAGATTCCGAAGATCGCGTTGAACCTTGCGCTGCTGAAGGAACGCGACATTCTCGGCGTGTTCTGGGGCGATGCGGTGCGGCGCGACCCGGCACAGCATGCCGCGAACATGCGGCTGCTCGCCGAATGGTTCGCAGCCGGCAAGGTGCGGCCCGCGATCACCGAGCGCGTGTCGCTGGACGGCGCGGCCGAGGCGATCGCGCGGATGGCGAACCGGCAGGTGAAGGGCAAGGTGGTGATTTTTCCGGACGCGTGATCGGGGCTCGCCGCGCGGCGATTCAATGCTGGCCGGGCGGCGGATTTTTCACGACGTCGGGCGCGGCGCGCGAGCTGCTGTAGAGCGTGGCGATCCGCTACACCGGCGCGCAATGTCGACCGGCGGTGAAACGGACAACGTGCGTTCTTCGTCAGCCGCTTCAATCCTTCGGCAGACGCAGCGTGTCGAGCGCATGCTGCGAGAACTCGACCCAGAATCGCTCGTTCGCGATGCCGGCCTGCAGCACCAGATGCTGCAGGCGCTTCGTGCGTGAATCGCCGGCCGCCGGGTCGCCGGTCGCCGTATCGCCGGGCGCCACAAAGTCACGCGCCTCGATCTGCAGATACAAGTCCAGCTTTTCCTGATGCAGCGCGATGCGCCGCCGGATCTCGTCCTCGAGGCCGGCCGGCCCGAGCACGGCTTCCGCACGCAGGCGCACCATCAACGCTTCGCGCAGCGGTGTCGGATCTTCCGGTTCGGCGATCCAGCGGCGCAATTCCTTCTTGCCGGCCGGCAGGATTCGATACGCACGCTTGCGGCCGCGGCCGGACTCGGCGGGCAGCGATTCGATCCAGCCCATTTCCTCGAGACGCCCGAGTTCGCGATAGATCTGCTGGTGCGTCGCCTGCCAGAAATAGCCGATCGAGCGATCGAAACGGTCGGCGAGCTCGGACCCCGAACCCGGGCGTTCGGCGAGGGCGGTGAGAAGCGCGTGCGGCAGGGACATGTCGAATCGGCGAAGGCTGCGGAATGAACCGCATCTTGCCATATCGGGGCCGCAGCACAAACGACGCGGGTGCTTTTATGCAACATGTTGCACAAACAAAGCCGACGAGCTACCATCAATGCAACTTGTTGCATAAACATGGAGACACCCGATGGCTTCCCGTTATCCGCATTTGACGACCCCGCTCGAACTCGGCTTCACGTCGCTCCGGAACCGCGTGTTGATGGGGTCGATGCACGTCGGCCTGGAGGAAGCGCCGAACGGTTTCGAGCGGATGGCCGCCTTCTATGCGGAGCGTGCGCGCGGCGAGGCCGGCCTGATCGTCACGGGCGGCTTCGCGCCGAACGAGCGCGGCCGTCCTGCGCCCGGCGGCGCGATGCTGACGACCGAAGCGGAAGCCGAACGCCATCGCGTCGTGACGCGTGCAGTGCAGGCCGAGGGCGGCAGGATCGCGTTGCAGATCCTGCATTTCGGGCGCTACGCGTATCACCCGGCGCTCG
>NZ_BCPP01000668.1:0-4100 GCF_016586125.1 Burkholderia sp. E168m23 | reverse complement strand
ACGGCGAGCCGCCGAACGTGCCGAATTCCTCTTCGTAGACCTTCTTGAACAGCGCGCTCTGGTCGAACTCGCTCGCGCCCTTGAAATCGCGCACGAGATCGCGCTTCGGCGCGTGCAGCGCCTTGATCTTGATCGTCTGGCCCGTGTTGCTTTCCTTGACCAGATAATCCATCCCGCGCCACGTGCTTTCGAGGCGCTGGAATTCCGGCGCGTGCATCACGGCGGAAAGCTGCGTGGAAATCAGGCGGTCGAGTTCCGCGACGCGCGCGTCGATCGTGGCCGACAGGTTGTCCGACACGATCACCGTGCCATCGAGCACCTGGTGCACGAGTTCGCCGATCAGGTCCTTCGCACGCGCATGCTCGGAATCGGATTTCGCGACCTTGCTCTTCTCGACGATGTCGTCGAGCAGCGAAGTCCCCGCGGCGTATTCCGCGCCGCTCGCTTGGGCCGCAGCCGTTTGCTGGTTCATCTCAACACTCCGTCGTCATTCGCCGTCTTTGTCGCCGCCGGTGCCCTTCGCGAGCTCCTGCAGCTGCTGCGTGTTCTTCAGCACCTCGGACAGCAGATCCTCGAGCTTGTCGTTGCCGGCGAGCTTGTTGCGCAGGTCGGCGAGCTTCGAGCGCGCCTCGAGCAGGCGGCGCAGCGGCTCGACCTGTTCGACGACTTCGTCCGGGCTGAAATCCGACAGCGAGCGGAACTTCAGGTCGACCGCGAACTTGCCGCCTTCCGGGCTCAGGCGGTTTTCCACCTGGAACGCGGCACGCGGCTCGATCGCCTTCATCACGTCGTCGAAATTATCGCGGTCGATATTGACGAATTTACGATCGCGCAGCTTCGGCTGCTCGATCTCGGACTGGCCCGCCAGATCGCCGACGACCCCGACGACGAACGGCAGCTCCTTCACCTCGATCGCATCGCCCTTCTCGACCTCGTAGGTCAGCTGGACGCGCGGCGGCCGTATTTTCTGCAAGCTTTTCTGAATGCTTTCTTTCTTGGCCATCTCGACGGCTCCCAGGTTAGTTGTGGTTATCGCGTCAGTTGCGGTTTCAGTTGCGCAGTGCGCCGAACGGGTCCGCGCTGCCCTTTTGCGCCACAGGCGGCGTCGGCGCGCTCGGTGCGGCCGGCGCAGCCGCATCGGCAGCCGGTGCGGCCCCGCCCTTCGGGCGATGGACGACGCGGCGCGGCGGGCGCGGTTTCACGGTCTTGGTTTCCGGCGGAAACAGCGCCGATTCGCCGAGCGTATCGCGCAGTTGCTTCGCGAGCGCCTGCGCGTCGGACTTCGCATCGCCCGCGAGCGATGCGTCCTGGCGCAGCTCGCCGAGCGACTGCGTCGCGATCCGCAGGCCGGCGACGGCCAGCACGCTCTTCGCCTGACGATCGGTCGCGTCGCGCTGCAGCGCTTCCTGGGCGGCGACGATCGCCTGCCCGTAATGGTTTTGCGCGAACTGGATTTGCGCGATGCGCGACCACGGTTCCTCGCGCGTCGGATCCGACTTCGCGAGCTGCTGGTACAGGCCGAGCGCCTTGTCCTGGTCCCCCGCCTTCGCGACGGCGTCCGCATCGGCCAGCGACTTGTTGAACACTTCCGCAGTCGGCGGCGCGGGAGGCTGGCTCGCACAGCCGGCGATCACGCCGCAAGCCACCACTACCCCAGACAGTTTTGCGAACAGACGGTCTTTCATCGTTATATCCACCGGCGCGTGAGTTTTAAATCGTTGAGAATCTGGTTCTTTTGCTTTGCAAGAAGCGCGCGGGTATAGTACCGATCAATTTTTCATAATTCAATCGTCGTGTGAAGAGTAATTCCTTTTAAAACCGGGCGCTACCCCCTCGAATGGCCGATCGCTGCGGGCTCGCCGCGGTTTTTCCTCGGGCCGGAATGCGCAAGTTTTACTGGTCGCACGACGCGCCGCCCGGACGGCGGAAAAAATTTCCGGGCGCTCGCCTGACGCGGGCGTGCTTAATAGTTGAACGGTGCAATGTCGGGGAGGCGCAGCGAACGCGGCAATACCCGGCAGTTTTGACAGGGATAAAGGCGGCACGCCGGAAAAACGATGAGATCGTCCATGATTCGCTACGCGCTGCCGCTGGTTGCCTGCGCCCTTCTGGCCGGATGCGCGGCCGCCCCGCTGCTCGGCTCGGCCGCGAGCGCCGTGATGTCCGCGGCCGGTATCGGCAAGCCCGAGGTGCCCGACGCGCAGAAGCCGCCGCGCAACATCGGGCTCACGCTGGCCGCCGCGCCGAACCTGAATGCCGCGACCGACCACAAGCCGCTCGCGCTCGTCGTCCGGCTTTATGCGCTGAAGGACCCGACCTCGTTCCAGCAGGCGCCGTTCGACGCATTTACCGATCCGACCAAGGAAAAAGCCGCACTCGGCGCCGATCTGCTGAATGTGCGCGAAATCACGCTGATTCCGGGCCAGCGCTATACGGCAACCGAGAAGGTATCGCGCGAGGCCCAGGCATTCGGCATCGTCGCGCTGTTCCGCGATCCCGCACTGCAACGATGGAAACTGACATTCGATCCGGCGAAATCGGAGAAATCCGGCATAATCATCGGCCTGCATAATTGCGCGATGACGGTCACCGACGGCACGGTCATCGCACCGCAACAAGGTGCGCCTTCGCAACCGCTGAATTTGCTGTCTTCGGTCTCTTGCGGTTAAACATGACGCACGGATGTCAATTAACAAGAGTTAACACTTGGCGATTTAATTCGGGCACGAACAAATCGATTACATCGCAACGCCACATTAACCGGATTTGACATGAGTTATTCGGCCAAGGTGCTGTGGGGGGAAGGGCTGTTCCTCCGGCCTCAACACTTTCAACGGCAGGACGCGTACCACGAGGCGCGCCTGTTCGAGTCCATCCAGGCGATCCAGCCGTACAACTGGGGCGTGCGCTCGGTGCGCATCGACCGCGACGCGCTCGGCAGCAACGTGCTGCGGGTCGCCGAGCTCGCGCTCGTGTTCCCGGACGGCGCGCTGTATGCCGCGCCGCAGGCAGACGATCTGCCGCCGCCGATCGCGCTGGATACGTTGCCCGACGGCATCAACGAATTCGTGTTCTATCTCGCGCTGCACCCGCTGCGCGAGAACGGCACCAACTACAGCGACGATCCGGCCGCCGGCTTCATGACGCGGTTCGTCAGCGAGCAGACGAGCGTCGCCGACAACTTCACCGACGCCGCCGAAGCCGACATCACGTTCCTGAAGACGCAGGTCAAGCTGATCGCGCACAGCGAGCCGCGCGACCAGCTGCTGTCGGTGCCGCTCGTACGCGTGCGCCGCACCGCGACGTCCGGCTTCGAGATCGACGACAGCTTCGTGCCACCGTGCCTCGCGATCGAAGCGTCGCCGATCCTGCACCAGCGGCTGCGCCAGCTGGTCGACGCACTACAGGCAAAAGTGAACGCGCTGTACGGCTTCCACCGCGAGCCGTCGAAGAACATCATCGAATTCCGCTCGGGCGACATCGCGTCGTTCTGGCTGCTGCATACGGCGAACGCCGCATTCGCGACGCTCGCGCACCTGCACCAGCACGCGGCGCTGCATCCGGAGCGGCTGTTCCAGGAACTGCTGCGCCTCGCGGGCCAGTTGATGACGTTCTCGAAGGGCTATACGCTCGCCGACCTGCCCGTGTACCGCCACGACGATCCGGGCCCGAGCTTCGCGCGCCTCGACCTGATGCTGCGCGAACTGCTCGACACCGTGATCTCGACGCGCTATTTCGCGATCACGCTCGACGAAGTGCGCCCGTCGTTCCACCTTGGCCGCCTCGATTCCGGCAAGATCGACGACAAGACCGAGTTCTACCTCGCGGTGTCCGCGGACATGCCGAGCGTCGAGCTCGTCGATGCGGTGCCGGCCCGCTTCAAGGTCGGCGCGCCTGACGACGTCGACAAGCTCGTGCTGTCGGCGATGCCCGGCGTGCGGCTGTCGTACACGCCGCAGGTGCCGCCCGCGATTCCGGTGCGCCCCGGCGCGTGCTACTTCGCGCTCGATTCACGCAGCCCGCTGTACGAGCGCATGCTGCAGGCCCAGTCCGCGATGATCTACGCGCCGACTGGCATCAATGACCTCGTAATAACTTCG
>NZ_BCPP01000667.1:0-4108 GCF_016586125.1 Burkholderia sp. E168m23 | reverse complement strand
ATCGCGGCCTCACGGGTTGACGAGCAGCGACGACGTATTGCCGACCTGCTTCTCGACGTGCTGCAGCGCGCCGGTGCGCGCGTCCATCACGACGAGGTCGGAGGTCGCCGTCAGCCCGTAGAACAGCGGCTTGTCGTCCTCGCTGACCTGGATCGACACGAGCGGATCGACCTTCAGCTGCGCGAGATCCCAGCGCGCGACGCGCTGCTTCGACTTCAGGTCAATCACCCACACCTGCGTGCCGGCGTCCTTGTGCGAGCCGTCGGTGCCCTTGTGCATCAGCACGTAGTAACGGTTCTGTTTTGCCTGCACGGCCGTCTGCTGCATGCCGCCCGGGCGCCAGCCTTCGGCACGCTCGGCGTCCGTCAGCAGCGGCCACGGCTTGCCGAACGCCGGCTTGTCACCGCTGAAATCGGCGCTGCGCACGTTGCCGCCGTAGGTGGTGAACAGGTATTCGCCCTTGTACCGCGACGCGTTCACGAACGCCGGATCCTTGTCGACGTCGATGAATGCCTCCGACATCGTGCGCTTCGTCTCCTTGCCGTTCGCGTCGAGCGTGACGGTCAGTGCCTTGCCGCTTTCGCACAGCGCGGTGAAGCGGTCGTTACCCGACGGATACGCAAGCACGCATGCGGCCGTGTCGATCTCCGACAGCACCTTCTTCGAGACGGCGTCGATCACCGTCACCGACGCGGACGGCGTGATGTTCGCGACGTACAGCCGCTTGCCGTCGGCGCTGAATGCGGTGTTGTACGGCGACGGCACGTGCTGCGCGTGCTTCGCCGGAATCACGATCTCGCCCGCGTGATCGAGCGTCGCGTTGTCGATCATCTCGACGACGTCCGTGCGCGTGCCGTGCGAGCCGCGCGAGAAGTAGGTCGTCGCGACGAAGCTGGTCTTGCGATCGGGCGAGATCGCGAGGCCGGGCGCGAAGCCGCCGTCGATCTGGCCGAGCAGCTTCTTCGCATCGGCGTCGTACACGTAGATGCGCCCGTCGGTCATCGACGGCATCGAGATGTCGACGATATAGACCTCGTGCGGATGCCATGGCGGCATCTTCTGCACGACCAGTTCCTCGGGTTTTTCCACCGCGTTTGCGCCGCCGGCCCATGCCGCCACCAACGCCAGCGTCGCCGCGAGCGCCGAGGTTCGTCGCCTTGTCCTCATGCCGCCTCCAGTGGGGATTCACGTTATGTGGGGCGACTGTAGTTCGACAATAAATCCCGTCAGCACCCGGACCGGCAACGCGTACGTGCCGATTCGGGATATTGGAAATGCGCGTGAAAGCCACGCTGTTGCGCACCCTTCCGACCCTCTGAAACCCGCGCGCGGAATAGCGCTCCCCCGTATTGCGCCGACCGCTCGGCCGGTTTAATCTTGCGCGGTCCAAACGACCGCCGGAGGCGCCGTGCTCGTGTTACATCAGAGGTTCGACGACGCAGACCGGCATGCCGAGGCGCTGCGCGGCTGGAATCAGCGTTACGACCAGATCGGGTCCGGCGCGTATCGCAGCGCGGTCAAGCACGCGGTGCTCGACGGCGTGCAGCTGTTCCAGGAAACGGCGAACGTGCGCATCATCCAGCGCGGATGTTTGCCGCACGGCCATACGGTGTTCGGGATGCCGCTCACCGGCTCGGGCACCTTCGCGTTCGGCGGTGCGCGCATCGAGCGCGGCACGATCGTGATGGCGCGCGGCGGCATACCGTTCGAACTCCATTCACCCGACGACATGTCGCTGATCGGCGTGGTCGTCGAACCCGAATTGATGCAGCAGATCGAAGATGCCGCCGACGTCCGGCTGGACGCACGCGCGCTGCGGCACGGCGTCGTCGAGGTGCCGGTCGCCGCGCGCGAACGCGCGAGCGTGCAGCTCGCGACGCTGCTCGAACGCGTGCTGTCGGCGCCCGATACGTTCGACGCGGCACGCGCGCAGTGCGCGATCCGCGCCGACGTCGGCAACGTGCTCGTCGATCTCCTCACCTACCGGATGCCCGAGCCGTCGAACCGGCTCACGCACGCCTGCCACGCCGACATCGTGCGCCGCGTGCACGACTACGTGATCGAGCACCCGGAAGCGCCCGTCGACATCCTGAGCCTGTGCACGCAACTGCGCGTGAGCCGGCGCACGATGCAGAACAGCTTTCAGTCGGTCGTGCAGACGAGTCCGCTCAACTACACGCGCTCGCTGCGCCTCGCGCAGGTCCGACGCCTGCTGCTCGACACGCGGCAATCCGACCTGCCGATCAGCGAGGCGGCCGCACGCTGGGGCTTCCTGCATCTCGGGCATTTCGCGAGCGTGTACAAGGCCCAGTTCGGCGAATTGCCGTCGGCGACGGCGCGCCGCACGGTGCATCGCGCAAAAACGCGCTGAACGCCGGCAAAAAACCGCGATAATTCCGGCTTGACCGTTCGGCGCCCGCGAGCCGGGCGCGGCCCGCGCCGGCCCGCTCGCCGCGTCGCGCGACGACCACCTGCTTCCACCCCACGCCCCGATGCCCGAGGATTTCCACTTCCTGCTGCTGCCCGGCTTCTCCGCGCTCGGCTTCATGTCCGCGGTCGAGCCGCTGCGCGTCGCGAACCGCTTTCGCACCGAGCTGTATCGCTGGCACGTGATCAGCGCGGACGGCGCGCCCGTCGCCGCAAGCAACGGCATTCCGGTCGCCGCCGAAGCCGCGTGCGCGGACGTCCCGCAGGTCGATACGGTGTTCGTCGTCGCGGGCTTCGATCCGCTCGTGTGCTACACGCGCACGCTCGGCGACTGGCTGCGCCGCCAGCACCGGCATGGTGCGACGCTCGGCGGCATCGACACGGGCAGCTTCGTGCTCGCGGAAGCCGGGCTGTTCGACGCGTCGCAGCCGCTCACGCTGCACTGGGAAGCGCTGGCCGCGTTCCGCGAGCGCTATCCCGGCCTGAACGCGACGCAGGAGCTGTTCGAGATCGACGACCGGCGCATCACGTGCGCGGGCGGCACCGCGTCGATCGACATGATGCTCGACCTGATCGGCCGCCGGCACGGCGCCGATCTCGCGGCGGCGATCTCCGAGCAGTTCGTCGTCAGCCGCATCCGGCAGCGTTCGGACAGCCAGCGGCTCGAGATCGCCGCGCGCTACGGCGTGCACAACCGCAAGCTGATCCAGGTGATCGGCACGATGCAGCGGCACATGGAGAACCCGCTCGGCTCGGACGCGCTCGCACAGGAAGTGTCGATCACGCGGCGCCAGCTCGAACGGCTGTTCAGCGCGACGCTGAACGACACGCCGACGCGCTTCTACCTGAACCTGCGCCTCGATCGCGCACGCGAACTGCTGCAGCAGACCGACATGAGCATCACGTCGGTGTGCGTCGCGTGCGGCTTCGAATCGCCGTCGCATTTCTCGCGTACCTATCGCGCACGATTCGGGATGAGCCCGCGCAGCGACCGGCGTGCGACACGCTGATCGTCACGGCTTTTGATCACAATCCGGCGCGGTATTGCACGTTCCGGCAGCGTTTCCCGCCGCTCGCTGAACAATGCCGGCAATTGATCGACCAACCGAAGCGGTCGTCGAAAATAATTTGGAATGTCGCTGAAAATATTCTGTAACATATCAAACAAAGTTAGATAGGCAGCCTAACGACACGCCTGCTGCATCTCGGCGCGCGTCGCGCCACGCAGGCTGCCCACCGATATCCAATATCGATCCGAGGGGTATGACATGACGATGCTCGCTTCGCCGTCGCCGCACCTGCCTGCCGTTCGCATCCCTTCACGCGCGTCCCCCTCTTTGCCTGCCCGCTTCTTTTCGACCTGAGATTTAGTTCTCCTTAGTCAGTCGATACTCCCTACACCGCTTCGCCGCACCGGTTCCATCGAACCGGCGCGCGGGCCGTGTCGTGCCTGCTCGCCACGAGCGCGCGGGCGTGTCCAACCGTTGAGATGAGGATCACGTATGCAGACATCACGCAAAGCATTGCCGCTCGCCCTGAGTCTCGCGCTCGGTTTCGGCATCGTCGGCGGCACCCTGGCCGATACGAAAGTGTCGAATCCGCAGGCCGCCAGCCTGCGCGAAAGCCTGACGCGCGGCGTCGCGCCGCCGGCCGCGAAAGCCGATACGGCCGCCGGGCAATT